>CABYVI010000001.1 GCA_902522415.1 uncultured SAR116 cluster alpha proteobacterium
AGCAACAAGTAGCTTTAAAACAAAACCAGAGTTTGGAGTTTTGTCAAAAGAATGCGGTGTGGCGAGTTATGATGCAATTGTTGCATCTATAAGATTAGCTAAGGAAAAAAAAATTTCTGGAATTGTTACTGCCCCTATTAATAAAGCGGCTCTTAATAAAGCAAATATTAAATTTTCTGGACATACTGAAATTCTTTCAAGCTTTAGTGAAGCTAATTCTGTGTCAATGATGCTTATAAATGACAGTATAAAAACAGTCCTAGTTACTCTTCATTGCTCTATGTCTGAGGCACTTAAGATGATAACAATTGAAAATGAACTGAAAGCTATTAAACATGCTTATTTAGGCGCAAAAATGTTTGGTATCTCTCGGCCAATAGTTGCAGTTGCAGCGCTTAATCCCCATGCAGGTGAAATGGGTATATTTGGCAATGAGGAGAAAAAAATCATTGAACCTGCAATTAAATATGCTCTGGAAAAAGGTATTGACGCAAGAGGTCCTTTTCCTGGAGATACAATTTATATGAACGCTAAAAAAGGAAAATATGATATTGTTGTCTCGCAATATCACGATCAGGGTTTAATACCTATTAAGTATGAGGGAATTGACGACGGTGTTAATATTACAGTAGGTCTTGATTACATAAGAACAAGTCCTGATCATGGAACAGCTTTTGATATAGCGGGTAAAAATAAAGCTTCACCAAAAAGTTTTATGAAGGCCATTAGAACAGCCCTTTCACTTTCTTTATAGTGGGAACATTCCCACAATTAATTAAAAAAAATTTTGTGGTTTCATGCCCAAAGAAATTATGAAATATTTGATTCTCTGGTAAGGAGAAAAATATGACTAAAGAAAGTTTGTTAGAAGCAGTAATTGAATTTTGTAAATTACATAAAATGGCTGAATCTACATTTGGAAGAAAATCTGTGAATGATGGAAAATTCGTTGCAAGATTAAGGACGGGTGCAAGGGTAACTCCTGAAACATGGGATAAAGTAAACAACTTTATGATTAAAAATGGCAATAACTTATTAAATGAAAATTCAAAAAATTTGCACGTCCTTCCAAATGATACAAAATCACCTGAGAAAAAAAATAATATAAATGAAGAAGATAAATCCAAAAAGAAAAACTTTAGGTTCTTTGATAATAGACAAAAATACTTACTATTTGTTTCAACATGCAGTGAAAAGGAAGTTGTATCAAAAAGAATTGGTATGGAACTTGGCCATGTCAGACCTAAACCACCGGCATTAAGAATTTTTGATGCTGGTATGGGTGATGGAACTGTTCTTGCAGGCGTTATGAGAGAGATGCACCATCGATTCCCGACAATGCCTTTTTATGTATCAGGAAAGGAAATTAGTCTTGAAGATGTTAGAATATGTCTTTCAAAGATGTCTGATAGATTATTTGAACACCCAGCCTCAGTATTAGTTTTCACAAATTTATTTTACTCTGAAGCGCCTTGGCTAAAACCAAAGTCAATGGCTTCTTCAAGTTCAATGGTATGGAAAGAGGTTGCTCTTCAAGGCTCTTCATCTCATGAGTTTTCTGAGCAACTTAATGAATTGAGAGGATTTTTGGATGAAAACTGGCAAGCTGGTCATAGTCCAAAAACTGGAAATCCAATATATGAAAGACCAACAGTTCTCATCATTTACAGAGATGATCACAAATTTCTATTGAATGATGTAATTCCAAAGCAAGATATTAAAAAAGCAGATTATGATCTGGTTTTGGCATCACAACCATACCGTTTGAGGGTCTCGTCAGAAATTAAATCAAGAAACGTTTTGTTGCCTCTAGTAAGATCATTGGGCAACGGTGGGAGACTAATTGGGATTCATTCAAGTGGGGAGGACCCGGCCCATGAAATCTTGAAAGAAATTTGGCCAAATGACAATCCTTTTGAAAGTGACAGACACTCATTACTAAAAGCTGTTAAAAATGAACTTGGTTCAGATAGTCGATATTACAATATAAAATCAAATTCTGATAATAGATCAATTTTCAAATATGACATGCATTCTTTACCAAGCGAATTAGAAGCAAGTATTGGAACTTCTACGTTATTTGCCGCATGGAATGCTGCAACTTATGTGGGGCAGATCGACGAGCAAAGGCTTGAAGAGACTATGAAATCGGTTGATTATCTTGCAATTACTCAAAAAATACTCAAAAAGTATGGTGGTCTTTGGTTTAATGATGAGTCTTACACTATCTCTAAGAAAAATTTCTAATTATCTACCTTTATAATGATAATCCTCATTAGGCGTCATTTGTGTAGCTGATGCAATTCTATTTGACATACTGAAAAAACCAACAACTGAAGCTATATCCCAAATGTCAGTATCGTTAAAACCTACTTTTCTCAATTTATTTCTATCGCTTTCATTAATTTTATAACTAGAGGTTGTCATTTTTTCTGAAAAATTGAGCATTTCTTTATCTTTTGCAGAAATATTAGCAATATTATAATTCATAATTAATTCTTCGCTTAATTTAGGATTTTTAGATAATTCTCTTACTGTTGCTCCATGTGCTACTTGGCAGTAAAAACATTTATTAATTGAAGAGACCACAACTGCTATCATTTCTCTTTGAAGCTTTGTTAGTCCGCTTTCTCCTAACATAATTTCATTATACATATTGGTGAAAGTATTGAGTTTTTCAGTATTATGTGAATATGCCTTCAAAACATTTGGTATTAAGCCAAGTTTGTCTTTGCATAAGTCAAAGTATTTTTTGATATTTGATGGTAGTGGATTGACTGATTTTAGATTAAGTGCAATTGGTAATTCATTTTTTTCTTTGCCTGACATTGCAATATTCCCAAATTTATATTTTAAATTTTTTGTTAATAAACTAACTTTATTTATAGGTTTAATAAATAGTTGGAGTTTGTAATGGAGTTAACTTGGCATGGGCACTCATCATTTTCAATAGAATTTTCAGATACTAAAATTTTAATTGATCCATTTTTCACGGGAAACCCTAAATTTGGTAATCAGAAAATTGAAAATATTATTTCAGGTCTAACGCATATAGCTCTAACTCATGGTCATCACGATCATGTTGGTGATACTATTCAAATAGCTAAAAAAACTAATGTTGAAATAATAGCAAATGCTGACCTTTGCTCATATTTAAAAACAAAAGATTTAAGTAATTTCAATCAGGGTAATACAGGTGGAACTTTA
The DNA here is from genome assembly GCA_902522415.1 of uncultured SAR116 cluster alpha proteobacterium. GTDB lineage: Bacteria > Pseudomonadota > Alphaproteobacteria > Puniceispirillales. Next base: position 3,208 of record CABYVI010000001.1, read on the forward strand.
GTTTATGAGAACTTTTCTGTAACCTTTGTTCAGGCACATCATTCATCTGCATCAGTTGATGAAAATGGGGTGTCGCACTCATTAGGCAATGCTAATGGTCTAGTTTTCCATATTCAAAATGATAAAACAATTTATCATATGGGAGATACAGATATTTTTGGAGATATGAAACTAATTAATGAGCTTCATAATCCTGATATTGGGATAGTTCCAATCGGTGACAGATTTACAATGGGCGGTGCAGTTGCAGCATTATCTTGTAAAAGATTTTTTAACTTTTCCAGAGTAATTCCATGTCATTTTGGAACTTTTCCTATTATTGACGAAACTGCAGATAAATTTATGTCTTCAATGGAAGAAGACCAATCAAAAGTAACTGTCATGTCAGTTGGGGAGACAATCACTCTTTAAGTTTCTAATTTTTGATGACCTGATATTTTTAATCCGTAGCTATCCAGCCCAACAGGTTTTTTTGGATTGTTTGTTAATAATAATATATCTTTCAACCCCAAATCGACTAGAATTTGTGCGCCAGCACCGTAATTTTTAAATTTCCAGCCATCCTTAGAGGTGTTATTATTTATAGTAGCTAATTGATCTCTTATTGTTGTTGGAGATAAATCTCTTAATAAAACAACAGCACCTCTTCCAATTTTTGAAATGGTTTTCATGGCGGAAGCTAAATGAATATCATTTTTATCCTGATTGGTAGCACCAAGCAAATCGCCCAAAAAGTTAACTGCGTGCATTCTAACAGGTATAGCGCCAGATGAAGTAATGTCACCCAAAACAAGGGCTAAATGTTCTACTCCTGAAATAGTGTCCACATAAACAATTGCTCTCCAATCTCCTCCAAACTGACTTGGGAAATTTGACTCAATACTTCTTCTAACAGTGCTCTCAGTTTTTAGTCTATAAGCAATTAAATCTGCTATTGTTGCTACTTTTAAACCGTGTAATTGAGCAAAAGTTATTAAATCTGGTAACCTTGCCATAGTGCCGTCATCTTTCAGTATCTCGCATATTACTCCAGAAGGTGACGACTCAGCTGCCCTAGCAATATCTACAACAGCTTCTGTATGCCCAGCTCTAATCAATGTTCCTCCATCTCTTGCAACAAGTGGAAATACATGTCCAGGGGTATTCAAATGATGTGGCATAGTTTTTTCATCTATTGCAACTTGAATTGTTTTCGCCCTATCAGCTGCTGATATGCCCGTTGTGACACCCTCGCTTGCTTCAATTGAAACAGTAAATGCAGTTCCAAGTCTAGAAATATTTCGTTGCTGCATCATCTCTAGACCAAGAGTTTCAACTCTTTGTCTTTCTAAAGCTAAACAAATTAGGCCTCTTCCATTTTTAGCCATAAAATTTATTGATTCTGCATTGGCAAATTCAGCTAGGATACAAAGATCCCCTTCATTTTCCCGGTCCTCATCATCAACTAAAATAAACATCTTACCTTTTTTGGCATCTTCTAGAACTTCTTCTATTGAAGACAAATATTCAGTTTCATATTTATTAATTTCATTCATTTCTATAGGGTTCTCTTTTAAAAGATTTATTTTAATTTTTTAAATGCATTATTTAAGTCTTCAATCAAGTCGTCAGGATCTTCTAAACCAATTCCAAGTCTAATTAAAGTACTTTTATTAAAACTATTAAATTGCCTAATTTTTTTCAAATCAGCTTGTAATACTAGACTTTCAAATCCTCCCCAAGAAGCTCCTATTCCAAATAATTTAAGGGAGTCTATAAACTTATCAACTCTTTTCTGATCCACCATATCAATTTCAAATGAAAATAATCCTGCACCGATATTAAAATCTCTTTTGTAAATTTTATGGTCTGGATGGTATTTTATTGCAGGGTGAAAAACATTTTTTATAAAAGGAAAATTAGCAATCCAATTTGCTATTTTAATCGATGAGGAAAATGACTTCTCCAATCGAATTTCCATTGTTCTGAGGCCTCTAAGTGCAAGATAAATATCATCAGGACTAGTGCATTGGCCCATTAATTCTGCTTGTGACTTAATTTTGTCATAACTTTTCCCACGTGCTATCACGCCTCCCATCATAACATCGCTGTGGCCAGTTACATATTTTGTATATGATTCTATAACTGCATCAACACCTAAATCGAGTGGATTCTGTCCTAAAACAGTTGCCCATGTATTATCAGTAATTGAAATAATATTGTTATTTTTTGTCACTTTTGTAAGGCCCGGTAAATCCTGCAATTCGAAAGTTAGTGACCCTGGACTTTCAAAATATACTAAGCTAGTATTGTGTCTTATAAGTTTTTGAAAATCAATCGGTTTAACTTTAGGATTATAAAATTCTATTTCAACTCCAATTGTGGGTAAAAATTTTGAAATAAAATTTCTTGTGCTACCGTAAGCACTGTCAGTTACCAGAAAATGACTGCCATTTTTAACAAATGCTAAAATACCTGTAACAGCTGCAGCCAATCCTGACGATGTAACTATAGAACCATCTGCGTTATAGAGATCAGCTATTGATTGGCAGAATGTCTCAGAGGTTGGAGTAGCAATTCTTCCATACTGATATTGGGTATTTCTATTTCTTTGCGATTTAGAATTAGGATAAAGAATTGTAGATGCATGATACACTGGAGGATTTGGTATTCCAAAATTTGTTGAAGGTTTTAAACCGACTCTAGAAATTTTGGTTGAAATACTTTGTTTACTTTTTTTCATTAAAACCCTTCTTAAAAAAAATTTGATAATTCTTTTTTAATGCCTATTTTGCATTTATTAAATATTTAAATTATTATTGTTATATGGTAAGATATTTAAATAACTAAAATTTGCTTCAACTTTTTATTATATAGATATATAAGAAGTTAATTTTTAATTAAACTAAACAAAACTAATGAGGAAAAAATAATGTTTAAAAAAATTTCTATAGTTGCTGGACTAGTTGGAAGTTTGTTTGCAAGCAATGCTTTTGCTGATGGACATAGTACTCTAGAACAAGTCCAAGCTAAAGGTCACTTACAATGTGGAGTTAGCCAAGGTTTATTTGGGTTTTCAAATCCCGATGATGCTGGTAATTGGACAGGTTTAGATGTCGATTTTTGTAGAGCAATGGCAGCTGCAATTTTTAATGATCCACAAGCTGTAAAATTCACACCACTTTCATCAAAGCAGCGTTTCACTGCACTGTCATCAGGTGAAATTGATGTTCTTGCTAGAAACACTACTTGGACAATGACGAGAGATGCTTCTCTTGGATTAAACTTTTCTGTTGTTAACTACTATGATGGACAAGGCATGATGGTACCAAAGTCACTTGGTGTTACAAGTGGCACTGAACTTGATGGTGCAAATGTATGTACACAAACAGGTACAACAACAGAGCTTAACATCACTGACTTTTTTAGAATGAATAACATGTCTATTAATATCGTTGCCTACGAAGATGCCGCTGATGTTATTGCAGCTTATGGTGAAGGTAGATGTGACGTATATACAACTGATAAATCAGGTGTTGCTGCACAAAGATTAAGACTTGCAAATCCTGACGATCATATGCTTCTTCCAGAAGTGATTTCTAAAGAGCCTCTTGGCCCAGTTGTAAGACAAGGTGATGATCAGTGGCTAAATATTGTTAAGTGGACACATTTCGCAATGTTAAATGCTGAAGAAATGGGTGTTACACAAGCAAACATTGATAGTCATATGAATTCAACTGACCCCGCAATGCTAAGATTACTTGGTAAAGAAGGAACATTTGGTGAGTATATTGGATTATCAAATGATTGGGCTGTTAGAATAATCAAAGCAGTTGGTAACTACTCTGAGAGTTATGAGAGAAATGTTGGTCCAAACACACCACTTCAATTAGACAGAGGTGTAAATGCATTATGGACTAATGGCGGTCTTCAGTATGGACCACCTGTTCGATAAGAGCTTATAATAACTGATTTAAAGCCCACCATTAACTTGGTGGGCTTTTTTTATATAATCTTATATTGAGAAAGAAATGAAAGAATTTGAAAATAAAAATGTTGTTATAACTGGAGCTTCAAGAGGCATAGGATTAGGCATTGCAAAAAAATTAGCTTCTGAGGGGGCAAATATTGCTGTTCTTGCGAAAACCGATACACCTCATCCAAAACTCCCAGGAACCATTCATACCGCTGTCGAAGAGATAAAAAGATATGGTGTTAATTCAATGGGTTTAAAAACAGATATAAGATTTGAAGATCAAATTGAAACATCTATAAAAAAGGTGATAGAAGAATTTGGATCAATCGACATTTTAATCAACAATGCAAGCGCAATAAGCCTATTTAATAGTGAAACTCTTCCTACAAAACAGTTTGATTTAATGAACGACATTAATCTTAGGGGAACATATCTTTGCTCAAAGATGTGTTTACAATATTTAAAAAAATCAGCTAACCCACATATTTTAAACCTTAGTCCTCCTATAAGTCTAAAACCAAAATGGTTTGAAAAGTTTACAGCATATACCATTGCTAAGTTTGGAATGAGTATGTGTGTTATTGGTATGTCTGCAGAATTTAAAAAATATGGAGTTGCTGTTAATGCACTTTGGCCTAAAACTACAATTGATACAGCGGCTATTAGAATGCTTGGTGGTGTGGTAAAACCTGAACAGTGTAGAACAGTTGAAATTTTATCAGATACAGCTTTTTATGTCTTAAAGAGGGATAGTAAAAAATTCACTGGTAATTTTTATATTGATGAAGAAGTTCTTGCACAAGAAGGAATAAAAGATTTAGATAAATACAGTGTAAAATCAGGAGAAAAGCTATACACTGATTTATATTTGGATTAACAAAATTGGAGGAATATCTTGGAGAAAATTTGGTTAAAAAGTTACCCAAAAGGGGTGCCCTCAGAGATTAATCTAGACGAATTTTCTTCTCTAGTGGATCTTTTTGATAAAACATGTGAGAGATTTAATGAAAAAACAGCTTTTACTAATTTTGGGGTTAAAATTAGCTTTAGTGAACTTCGGTCACAATCAGAAAACCTCTCTTCTTATTTTATGAATGAATTAAAATTAAAAAAGGGTGACAGAGTGTCAATTATGATGCCAAATATCCTCCAATACCCAATGACAACTTTTGGTATTTTGAAATCTGGCCTTGTTGTAGATAACATTAACCCACTTTTCACTCCCAGGGAATTAAAGGCACAACTGAATGACTCAGGTTCAGAAACTATAGTTATCGCTGAAAACTTTGCTGCAAATCTTCAGAAAGTAATAAATGAAACCTCTATAAAGAATGTTATAATAACCTCCTTAGGCGAGTTTTTAGGTTTAAAAGGGGTGCTAATTAATTTTGTTTTGAGAAATATTAGGAAAATGGTTCCAAAATATTCTTTACCTCAATCTAAAAATTTCAAAGACGCATTAAAAATTGGATCTAATTTCTCATTTAAATCGCAAAATATACAAAAAGAGGACATTGCATTTTTGCAATACACAGGTGGTACAACTGGTGGTGTAAAAGCTGCAATTCTATCTCATAGGAATATTCTTGCAAATGCTATTCAAGTAAGAGAGTGGCTTGGAACAAAATTAAAATTTGGTGAGGATTTAGCAATTTGTGCTTTGCCACTATATCATATTTTTGCATTAACATGCAATTCGGTTGTTTATTTCTATTTTGGTGCAAATAATATTCTCATTACAAACCCAAGGGATATCCCAGGTTTTGTAAAGGAATTAAAAAAACATAAGTTCACTTTTATCAGTGGTGTTAACACTTTATTTAATAAGCTTTTAGAGGAGCCAAACTTTAAAGATTGTGATTTTTCTAAACTGAATATTACTATTGCTGGTGGAATGCCTGTTCAAAAAACAGTTGGTGACCGATGGCAAGAAACTACTGGTTGCTTAATGGTTGTTGGCTACGGTTTGTCAGAAACTGCACCTGCAGCATCTATAGATCCTGTGGATGGTGACACATTTAGTGACACTATAGGTTTGCCAATACCTTCAACAGAAATGTCTATACAAGATGAAAAAGGTAAAATTTTATCTTCTGATAAGGAGGGTGAAATATGCATCAGAGGTCCACAAGTAATGAGAGGATACTGGAATAATGAAGAAGACACCAAAAAAGCTCTAACTAAAGACGGTTGGTTTAAAACAGGTGATATTGGAATTATGAGGAAAGATGGTTTTTTCAAAATAGTTGATAGAAAAAAAGATATGATTATAGTATCGGGTTTCAATGTCTATCCAAGTGATATAGAAGAAGTCGCTATGAAACATGAAAAGGTTCTTGAAGCAGGTTGTATTGGAGTTGTTGGAGACGAGGGTCAAGAAGTTGTAAAACTATTTGTATCTTTAAATGATGGCGCAACTTTAACTAAAGATGAGCTTATGCAGTTTTGTAGGCAAAATTTAACTGCTTATAAAGTTCCTAAATTACTTGAATTTGTTAATGAAATACCTAAGTCAAATGTAGGAAAAATACTTAGAAGAGAATTGAGGGAGATAAATAATAATGCTTAATGCTGTTATTGCTGGATATTCAAGATCGCCATTTACCATCTCCTTTAAGGGCGATCTGAAATCTATTAGGCCTGAAGATTTATTATCACAAGTAATTAAAGATTTAATATCTAATTCAAATTTAAATAAAGATGATATTGAGGATGTAATAGTTGGATGTGCTTTTCCAGAAGGGGAGCAGGGCTTTAATATAGGAAAAGTCGTAACATTTATGTGTGACCTTCCCAGAAGTGTTGCCGGTATGACTGTTAATAGGTGGTGTGGTTCGTCTATGCAATCTATACATAATGCCGCTGGGTCAATTGCTATGGGTTCAGGAAAAGTTTTTATATGTGCTGGTGTTGAAAGTATGACAAGAGTCCCAATGCTAGGTTTTAATCCTATGCCTCATCCAGATTTGCTTAAAGAAAATCCAAATGTATATATATCTATGGGAATTACAGCCGAAAATGTAGCGAAAAAATATAACATTGATAGGGCTGAGCAACAAGAATTTGCTATATCAAGTCATGAAAAAGCTTTTAATGCTGACAAAAATGGTAATTTTAAGGATGAAATAACCATAATACATAATCAAAATAATGAAGTTTCAAAAGATGGAGGAATTAGAGCTGGTACCACCCAAGATATCTTAAATGGTCTAAAGCTAGCTTTTGATAATAAAGGAACTGTTACAGCTGGAACTTCATCGCCATTAACGGATGGTGCTGCTGCCACACTGATATGTGAAGAAGAATACGCAAAGAAAAATAATTTAGACATTTTAGCTAGAATAAAGTCATCTGCTGTAAATGGATGTGAACCTGAGGTTATGGGGTTAGGCCCAATTGGAGCGTCAAAAAAAGCATTAAATAGAGCAGGTATTAATTCTTCTGAATTAGATGTTATTGAACTTAATGAAGCGTTTGCATCACAGAGTTTGGCGTGTGTTAAAGATTTAGAATTAGATCCGAAAAACGTTAATATTGATGGCGGAGCTATTGCTTTAGGCCATCCCTTAGGTGCAACGGGTGCAAGAATTACTGGAAAAGCAGCTCAATTGCTTAGACGTGAGGGAAAAAAATATGCCTTAGCTACTCAATGTATTGGTTTGGGTCAAGGTATAGCAACAGTACTTGAAACAGTTGAGTAATTTATGATTAATAAAGTAACTGTTATTGGCTCTGGATTAATGGGTGCAGGGATTGCAGCCCATTTATCAAATGCTGGGATAGAAGTTTTACTGTTAGACGTTCTTGATAAAAATTCCAAAAATAGAAATAATATAGCTGATGAAGCTCTAAAAAAACTTACTAAAATTAAACCTTCTCCACTAACATTATCTAAAAACATAGAGTTAATAAGAAGTGGTAATATAGAAGATCACTTAAAACTTATAAATGAAAGTGATTGGGTTATTGAGGTTATAATTGAAGATCTAAATATAAAGCAAAATTTATACGAAAAGATAGAGCGTATAATGAGCGATGATTTAATAATTTCATCAAATACTTCAACAATTCCAATAAAAAAACTTGTAGAAGGCAGGAATAAAAAATTTAGATCAAACTTTTTTGTAACTCATTTTTTTAATCCTCCCAGATATCTTAAATTACTTGAAATTGTATCTTCAAAAGATAGCAATTCAAATTTTAAAAATATTTTAAGTAATTTTTGTGATGTAAAATTAGGTAAAACTGTTATTGATTGCAAAGATACTCCTGGGTTTATTGGCAACAGAATAGGCGTATTTTGGATGATGTCTGCATCATTAAAAGCCATTGAAATGGGTCTAAGTGTCGAGGAAGCTGACTTAATCATCTCTTCTGTTTTTGGTGCTCCTAAAACAGGTGTTTTTGGGTTGCTTGACGTTGTTGGTTTGGATTTAATGCCGCATGTATTATCATCTATGACTGATAACTTAGATAGTGGTGATGAGTATCATTTATACAAAAACATCCCCGAAATATTTAATTACATGCTTGAAAATAAGTTAATTGGAAGAAAGGGCTCCGGAGGTTTTTATAAACTAGAGATAGTGGATGGAAGAAAAATTAAAAAATCAATAGACTTATCTACTAAAGTGTACTCTGAGAGTATAAAACCAAAAATAGAGAGTTTAAAACTAGTTAAGAAAAATTTAAGTAGTTTCTTAGAGTTAAATGAGAACTATTCAAAATATGCTTGGGCTGTTTTATCGGATGTCATTTTATATACCTTAAACCACACATCAGATATTTCTAATGACATAGTTTCAGTTGATAGTGCAATGAAAAATGGTTTTGGTCTTCAGTTTGGGCCATTTGAATTATTAGATAAACTTGGTAAAACATGGATTATAGAAAAACTGTCCATGGATAGTTTTTCTATACCTTCTTTATTAGAAAATCTTCCAGAGGAAAAATTTTATAAAGCAGATGAAGGAAAATTAAAATTTTTTAATTTTACTAAGGGTGTTTTTGAAAACCTTGAAAGGCCAAATGGAGTGCTCATTCTTTCAGATATTAAAAAATCAAATAAACCAATTGATAAGATTTCAACAGCCAGTCTCTGGGATATCGGAGATGGAGTAACTGTATTTGAAATTCATAGTCGAGGTAATTCTATAGACATGAATACCATGCAATTTTTGAATAAATCTATTGATATTGTCGATGCATCATATAAAGCCATGGTTATTTACAATGAAGGAGCAATGTTTTCAGCGGGTGCAAATGTTGGTGAAGCTCTATTTCTTGGAAATATTGGTCTTGAAACTGAGTTAGTTGATAAGATTGTTGAAGGTGGACAAAAGGTTTACCAAAAACTGAAATATTCAAAATTCCCTGTAATTTCGGCTCCCTCTGGGATGGCTCTGGGTGGTGGATGTGAATTGCTATTACATTCTAATTTTGTACAAGCCCATGTAGAAACATACATAGGACTTACTGAAGCCGCTTTAGGAATTTGCCCTGCTTGGGGAGGATGTAAAGAATTAATATATAGATTTAATAATTCTAATTCAATGCCTAAAGGCCCAATGCCTTCAATAATGAAAGCCTTTCAAACTATTGGATTAGCAAAAACCTCAACTTCTGGTCCAGAAGCTAAAGAAATTGGTTTTTTGACCGAAAATGATGGAATTACAATGAATAGAGATAGATTATTATATGATGCTAAAATGGTAGCAATAGAAATGATCAAGAAATATAAACCACCAGAAAAACCAGTATATAGACTGCCAGGAAGTACAGCTTATTCAGCTATAGAAATTGGCCTTAATGGAATGGAGGATGCTGGACAAATTTCAGCTCATGATAAGTTTATAGGAAAACAAATAGCAAATGTTCTGTCTGGTGGTGAAACTGACATTATAGATGAAGTCGATGAAGATTATATTTTAAAACTTGAATCAAAGGCAATTCAAGCTTTGTTTCGAGAACCAAAGTCACAGGAAAGAATTGAAAAATTATTAGAAACAGGAAAAATAATAAGGAATTAATTTTAGGAGTTAGTAATGCAGTCTTATAGTGCACCTTTAAATGACATGAAATTTATTTTAAAAGATTTTCTAAGCTCAGAGCACTCAGAAAAAATCTTAAATAATAGTGAATTTAATCTTGATGACTTTAATTTTATTTTAGAAGAAAGTTCAAAATTTTGTGAAGACATTCTGCTTCCACTTAATCAGTCTGGTGACAAAGAGGGGTGTACTTTTGATAATGGAAAAGTCAAAACTCCCAAAGGTTTCAAAGAAGCATATAAACAATTTGTTGAGAATGGATGGCAAAGCGCTGCACTTGATCAAAAGTACGGTGGACAAGGTCTTCCGTATATATTTAATGTTTTTTTTGATGAAATGATTACGTCTTCCAATATGGGTTTTGGCAATTATCCCGGTTTAACAGGAAATGCTTTTGAGGCTATTAAAAAAAGTGCCTCAGACGAATTAAAAGATCTCTATTTACCAAAAATGGCCACAGGCGAGTGGTCAGGTACAATGAACCTAACTGAGCCACAATGTGGCACAGATTTGGGTTTGAGTAAGGCTATGGCAACACCCCAAGACGATGGCTCATATAAATTAACAGGCACAAAAATATTCATTACCGGAGGTGAGCAAGATTTAAGTGAAAATATCATCCATCTAGTTTTAGCTAGAACCCCTAACGCTCCAAAAGGCATAAAGGGAATTAGTCTATTTCTGGTTCCAAAAATCATACCAAATAAAGATGGATCTTTAGGTGAAACCAATACTCTAAGTTGTGGCTCAATTGAAGAAAAAATGGGGATTAAATCTAGTTCAACATGTGTAATGCACTATAGTGAAGCTAAGAGTTGGTTGGTTGGAGATCTTAATAAAGGCATGAAAGCAATGTTTATTATGATGAATGGAGCTAGGCTGATGGTTGGTGTTCAAGGATTGGGAATGTCTGAGGTGTCATATCAATCTGCACTTTATTATGCAAAGGAGCGACTTCAGGGACGATCCCTTAAAGGAATTAAAAATCCTGAAATGCCAGCAGATCCAATTATTGTTCATCCAGATGTAAGAAAGACATTACTTAAGATGAAATCTCTCAATGAGGGAATACGAGGTCTTGTTGCATTTACAGCTTTACAAGTAGATATTGCTAAAACTGAAAAAGATAAATTCAAAAAACAGAGAGCTGATGATTGGGTAGCTTTAATGACGCCTATAATAAAAGCATATGCTACTGATATTGGGTCTGAATCAGCAAATCTAGCCGTACAAATGTATGGTGGACACGGTTTTATTAAAGATCATGGAGTAGAACAATTTGTTAGAGATGCAAGAATTGCACAGTTGTATGAGGGTACAAATGGTATACAAGCATTAGATCTTGTCGGGAGAAAATTACCTATGCACAATGGTCGATTGTTAAAAAGTTTCTTTCATCTTGTTAAAGAATATATTGAAGAAAATGCTTTTAATTATAATCTTAAAGAAATTATGCCTCATCTCATGAAATCTTTTAATCGATTGCAACAAACAACCGCATTTATAGCTTCAAAAGGATTATCAGATCCTGAAGAGGGTGCTGGGCCAGCGACAGATTATTTAAGAATGTTTGCCCTAACATCACTTGCATATGTTTGGGTAAATTATATAGATATTGCTCACAGAAAAATGAATGACGACCCTAAAGGGTTTTATAAAGCAAAGATTGCAACAGGTACATTTTTTCTAAATAAAGTTTTACCAGAAACAGGTTCGTTAATGTCAAGTATAATGTCAGGAGCTTCTTCGTATACAAAATATGATAATGAATTTTTTGAGAGTAGTTTTTCTTAAATTATATAAGTTTGACTTTTACTACAAAAAGCGTAATTGTTCACTTTATACTAAATTTTAGTTGATTATCTTATGATACAAAATCTGATTTTTGATAAGCGTTTTAGATCAATTGCATTTCAAATAATTCTTTTTTTTGCAGTATTATTTCTTTTTTATTGGTTTGCACAAAATGCTTCTGACAATATTACTGCTAGAGGAGATAAATTTGGATTTGATTTTTTAAATAATTCTTCAGGCTTTAGTATTCTCCCAACTTTAGGTACTTGGCTTTTTGATTATCAGGTGGGTAAATCAACTTATTTAGATGTTTTCTTTATAGGCATAGTAAATACACTAGTAATTGCGTTTACAGGTATTTTTGCGACTACGATTTTAGGTTTTTTAATTGGTATTTTTAGACTATCTAATAATATCGTTTTGAAATTCTTTTCCTCAGTTTACGTTGAAATGTTCAGAAATATACCCTTACTTATTCACTTATTTTTTTGGTATTTTGCAGTACTAAGAGCTGTTCCTGGTAAGAGAGAAAAAATTGATGTTCTTGGATCCTATGCAGGAATTAATGTTACAGGTTTGTATATTCCAAAACCTCTCTTCTTTGAGGGCTCTGGAGTATTTTTAATATCAATATTAATTTCTATAACATTAGCTTTTATAATGGGTTCCTATGCTTCAAAGTTGAGAAAAGATACTGGCCAACAATTACCTGTATTTCAAATTAATTTAGGTATAATTTTTATTATACCTCTGATTACTTTTGCTTTTTTGACATTAAAATCGGGCTATCCAATTGAATTACAAGTCCCTGAGTTTAAAACTGATGGACCAAAATTAAAGCAAGGTTTTTCTAAAAATGCTGGAATGAGTGTTCATCCAGAAATGATTGCTTTATGGTTGGCATTAGTTTTGTATACCGCTGCATTTATAGCTGAAATTGTTAGGGCTGGAATAACGGCAATACATAAAGGGCAAACAGAGGCATCTTTAGCTACTGGCATGACAAAATCTAATACGCTAAGATTAATTATAATACCTCAAGCTTTACGAGTTATAGTTCCACCATTAACATCACAATATTTAAACCTTACTAAAAATTCATCATTAGCTGTAGCCATTGCCTATCCTGAACTAGTATCAGTATTTGCCGGCACAGCATTAAATCAAGTTGGACGTGAAATTGAAATGATTTTTATGATGGCATTAGTATACCTTACTTTTAGTCTCATAACATCATTATTTATGAATTGGTTTAACTACAGAATAAAATTAGTGGAAAGATAATGGAATCTAAATATTCATTTGTAAGAAAAGATATAGTCAACGAGCAACCTCCACCTCTTACTCAGGTTGGGGTTACAGGATGGCTTTGGAGAAATTTATTCTCTTCAATGTCAAATTTTAATTCATTAACATCCTCAATTCTATCAATTTTGATGATACTATTAACTATTTGGTTAGTTTATTTTTGTGGCGGATTACTATATTCAGTTATTGATTTTGCAATTATTTCTGCTGTTTGGTCAGATCCTGATGGAATAAAAAGAAAAGTTTGTGCAACTGTGAAGCAAGGTGGAGACCTGCCTGCAGATTGGTATGGCGCATGCTGGCCATTTATTTTTGCAAAAAAGAAATTCCTTATTTACGGAAGAATACCAACAGAAGAACTATGGCGAGCAAATTTAATTTATGCAGGCCTTGTTTTAGGTATGGGCTATATCATCTGGGAAAAAGGACAGGGTAGGAAATGGGTTGGTTTGTTTATGTTGACTGTATTTCCTATTATTTCACTTATTTTACTTACTGGCGCTAATTTCAAAATAAATAATTCTTTATTCATTTCTACAGGAGTTTTATTTTTACTTTCATTTTTACTTGGATATTTTTCAAGCAGAAATTTTTTAGGAGAAGTTTTAGAACAATTTTCGATATTATTTAATTTTATATCATTAATACTATTTTCGTTTTTTGTTTTATTAGTATTATTTTCTATAGATTATGGCTTAGAACCAATAGACACACTAGATTGGGGTGGACTTCTTTTAACTCTTCTAATAGCAATAACTGGGATAGTGGCCTCTCTTCCTTTTGGAGTTTTATTAGCTTTAGGAAGAAGGTCAAATATGCCTGTTGCTAGACTGCTATGTACAATGTTTATCGAATTTTGGAGAGGAATACCTCTGATAACTGTTTTATTTGCTGCTTCTGTTCTAATACCTTTATTTCTTCCTTCTGGGGCTGATGTAGATAAACTTTTAAGAGCTGTTATTGGTATAATTTTATTCTCCTCTGCATATATGGCCGAAGTTATCCGAGGGGGCTTGCAAGCCATACCAAGAGGTCAATATGAAAGTGCTTCTGCAGTTGGGCTGTCATACTCTCAGTCAATGAGATTTATAGTTTTACCACAAGCTCTAACACATGTCTTGCCAGGTATAGTTAATACTTTTATTGGTTTATTTAAAGACACAACACTTGTCTCAATAATAGGAATATTTGAAGTTATGGGTATTTTTAGAGCTGCTTCTCAGGATGCTAATTGGGGTTCTCATGTACAACATTCAACTAGTTATTTAGTAGCTGCGATTGTGTTCTTTGTTTTTTGTTTTGGTATGTCAAGATATTCAATTTACATTGAAAATAAACTCAGTAGAGATAATAAGTAATTTAGGAGATTTTTTATGAATGCATCACAAGCAAAAACAAATGTTAAGTCTAAGATGAAAGTCTCCGACGAAGTTGTTATTGAAATTTCAAATATGAATAAATGGTTTGGCCACTTTCATGTTTTGAGAGATATAGATCTAATTGTTAATAAAGGTGAAAGGATTGTCATTTGTGGGCCATCTGGGTCAGGTAAGTCAACATTAATAAGATGTATAAATCGCCTTGAGGAGCACCAAAAAGGAATAATTAAAGTAGACGATGTTGAGTTAAATGATGATGTAAAAAAAATTGATAAAATTAGAAGTGAAGTTGGAATGGTATTTCAGTCTTTTAATTTGTTTCCTCATCTTTCAGCTCTAGAAAATTGTACATTGGCCCCAATTTGGGTAAGGAAAATGCCAAAAAAAGACGCAGAAGAATTGGCAATGAAATACTTAGAAATTGTAAAAATTCCTGAACAGGCTCTAAAGTATCCTGGTCAATTATCTGGTGGTCAACAGCAAAGAGTTGCAATTGCTCGGGCTTTATGTATGGAGCCAAAAATTATGTTATTTGATGAGCCAACATCAGCCTTAGACCCTGAAATGATAAAAGAGGTTTTAGACACAATGATTGAACTTGCTGAAGATGGTATGACAATGATTGTTGTAACTCATGAAATGGGTTTTGCAAGTAAGGTAGCTAACAGAGTAATATTTATGGATGAGGGGCAAATTATTGAACAAAATTCTCCAAAAGAATTTTTTAATAATCCAAAATCTGACAGAACAAAATTATTTTTAAGTCAAATTATTGATCATTAAATTTCTACTGGTGTATCTTCTCGAGACCCCCATTCACTCCAGCTACCATCATATACTTTTACATTTTTAAATCCTAGTGAATTAGCTGCTAGTGCAAGACCGCATGCAGTAACACCTGATCCACATGTCATTACTAATTCAGAATCTTTATCAGTTAAACCAATGGTTGTAAAAATTACATTTATTTCATCGATTGATTTTAGACAATTAGTATTTTTATCAATAATAGATGATATTGGTATATTCAATGATGAAGGAATGTGCCCACTTTTTATTCCTGCTCTAGGTTCTTTAACTTTTGCAAAAAATCTATCTTCTCCCCTTGCATCAATTACAATTTTATTTTTATCACTTTCAAGATCACTCAAAATATTACCCAATGTATCATATAACCTTAAGTTTTTCTTATTTGCAAGGTAAGCAGTTTCCTTAGTTTGGCTTTTTTCATTGGAAGTGGGGCCACCACAGTTTAGCCATGCTTTTAACCCGCCATCAATAATTTTTATATTATTATGACCAAAAATTTTAAACATCCACCATGCTCTAGCAGATGAAAAGAAAATACTATTATCGTAAACAACAACAGTATCATCATTTTTAATGCCTAAGGAGCTTACCATTTTAGAAAAATATTTTTCATCAGGAAGCATATGCGGCAAGCTAGATTTTTTATCTGAAATTTGATCAATATCAAAAAAACTTGCATAAGGTATATGCTGATTGTTAAATTCACCTTTTGCATTTCTTCCAGAATTTGGTAGATGAAATGTAGCATCTAGAAAAACAGTATTTGGTTTTAAAAATAAATTATCTAAAGCAAATTTTGCTGAAATTAATTCTTGCATTTAAACTCCTAAAATAAATTACTGACAATTTTATAATTCTTAATTATGTTAGTCCTAATTACTATTAAACAAGTTAATTTATGTAAAATGTTTCGTCTATTATTTTCATTATTGATATGTATTATATTTTCAAATCCATCCTATGCTGATAAATTGATTGATCTTGGGCCTAGTTTAAAAATTAGTTATAAAAATGGAAATATAGATACAAATTCATATAACGGTTTTGCTTCTGATATATCGTTTTATGATAAATTTAATAATGATGAGTTAATTGGGACAGCAAAAACACTAAAAATTGAAAGTCAAAAAAATAAAGAAGGCCAAGTAATTATAAATTTATTTTCAATAAGTGATATTTTTGCTTATGATGATGAATTTGGTTTTGAAATTGCGATTGATAGAATATCTATAACAGATTTTAATTCTATAATTTTTAATGATGAATTTGTAGAGGATGCATCAAACTATGATTTGTTAGATCACAAAAACTTTAGTTTTAATATAGAGGGAGTGAATTTTAAAAATAACGAATTTGATTTAGGCATTAAAAAAATAAGTCTTCCAAAAATTAAGTATGATAAACTTTCATCAGGTGAAGATTTCGCCCAAGAAACTTCCTTTAAAATTAAAGAAATAAGCTTTACCGCCAATCCAAGTAATATTGATTTACTTCCTTTAAATGTTATTTTAGCTTCAATTGGTCAAAAATCTTTAACTTTAGACTTAAATACTTACAGCGAAGTCTTTGATAAAGGATTAATGCTGAAAATTATTTCGAAATTAGGGCTAAATATTATTGGTGGAGCAGCCTTAAATATGGAATTAGATTACTCAGTGCCAATGGATACGTTTAAATATTTTTCAAATAATCAATCTCTAATTGATGAATTGCAAAACCAGAATTTTGAAAGCTTAGATAACTTTAATAATGAAATACTGATGGAATTAGGTAAGATTCAACTAAATAAAGTTATTTTACAAATTGAGGATTTAGGTGTAAGAAAACCTCTTATTATATTGGGTGCGTCTAATATGGGTATGTCTGAGGAAGACATCATCTCTATGTCAAATGAAATGATTAAATCAGTTCTTTCTCCCTTTATTCCTGTTAACGCAGAAAGATTTGCTAATAGTATATCAAAATTCATAGAACAAGGGGGAAAGCTTACTTTTAGCATTAACCCTCAAAATCCTTTACCTATAATTTCATCAATGGGTTTACTTGTTATGCCAGATTTAGCCATTGAGTCATTAGGTATCAAACTAATTGCTGAATAAATTTAATCTAAATGTCTCTGGTAATTACAGGCATCTTCTTGCATTTCCAAATGTAATTGATTGCCAGAGTATTTATTTTGAATTGCTAAATCTTCATCAAATTCAATGCCTAATCCAGGACTTTTTGGAGAATGAATGAAACCATTCTCCCATTTAATTGAGTTCTTTATCAACTTTAAGTGAAAATCACCTCCAGTAAGAATTGTTTCAACCATTAAAAGATTTGGAATACTTGTAGCTAATTGTATATTAGCTGCCCATTCAATTGGGCCTGCATACAGATGAGGTGCAATTTGAGCATTAAAGACCTCTGCAATTGCACTAATTTTTTTTGTTTCAAGAATTCCACCTGATCTTCCTAGAGCTGGCTGAAGAATGCTAACGCCACCATTTTTTAATAATGATGCAAATTCTGATTTTGTTGTATGCCTTTCTCCAGTAGCTATTGGTATATTGACAGCCTCTGACACTTTTTTAAATTCATCAATATTATCAGGAGGAATTGGCTCTTCAAACCAAAGAAGATTATACTTTTCTAATGCTTTACCCAATCTAATCGCACCTGAAGTAGTAAACTGTCCATGAGTTCCAAAAAGTAAATCTGCCTTATTACCAACTGTTTTTCTTAGAGCATTGCAAAATTCAATTGATAAGCTAATATCAACCATCGAAGGTTGATGACCACCTCTAATTGTGTATGGACCTGCAGGATCAAACTTTATTGCAGTAAAACCTTTATTTAACATTTCTTTTGCACTTTCAACTGCCATATCTGGGCTAGTCCAAAATTTTTCTTTGTCATGGTGGTCAAGTGGATATAGATAAGTGTAAGATCTAATCCTGTCTTGCATACATCCACCTAGCATAGAATAAATGGGTTTATTAATGGATTTACCAATAATATCCAAACAAGCCATTTCGAGTCCTGAAAAAGCCCCGATTACTGTTGGGTCTGGCCTTTGAGAAAAGCCACTTGAGTACACTCTTCTAAACATGAGCTCAATATTTTCAGGGGTTTCATTTTTCATATGCCTGTCAAAAACATCTTCGATAACAATTTTCATAGCCTCTGGTGAGACGGATGCTGAGTAAACTTCACCAAACCCAATTAAGCCGTTATCAGTTGTTAATTTTACAAAAATAAAATATTTTCCACCCCAATAAGGTTTTTTGTTTCCTACGACAAATACTTTTAGTTTACTAAGCTTCATTTTAACACAAATATTAGTTATTTGAGAACGCTATTGAATTATTATAATTTTTTATAATATATTAAATATATATTTATTGGAAAAAAAATGACTGACAACAATATGTTTTTACCAGCTAAAATTCCAAACAATGATGAGAGACGAGTTGAAGCTGTAAAAAGAACCGGTGCATTAGATGTTGATAATAAAGATTTATTCATAGTTTATAATGAATTGGCGAAGCAAATATCTAATATGCCTGTTAGTTATACAGGTTTAATTGATGAAAGCAGACAATTTTTATTATGTCATATTGGTATGCCTGAAGATATCCCTGAGAGCATCCCTAGGGAAACAACTTTTTGTCAATTTGCTCTTAACAGTACCAAACCATTAATAGTAAATGATTGTAAAAATGATAATAGATTTAAAAATCACCCAATTGTATCTGGTCCTCCTAATGTAACTTTTTATGGAGGTTTTCCAATTATTAATGAAGCTGGTTATGTTTTAGGAACTCTTTGTGTGACTGATGTTGATCCAAGTGCTAATTTAAGTGACTATCAAATTGATTTACTAATTAAATTAACAGGAAGATTAGCGCACCAGCTTGACATTCAGTCAGGACAGCGCGAGATTACTGCTTCTAAGACAATAGATTTGCTTAGGATATTCCAAAAAAAACTTCCAAGTTTTAATATAAATGAACTTATTGGCTTTTTAAGTATTATTAATGGTTCTCTAGTAGATAAAGAAATAATGAATATTCTTTCAAAAAATAATTTAATTGAAAACGATGGTAATCTTACCCCACTTGGTAGAAAAATTCAAAAAGATATTGGCTTAGATATTGGAATTCATAAAAAAATATTTGTTTCTAATGATGATATATCGTCAAATTTAGATAATATGATAAATGAATTGGGAGATTTGTAATGTATGCAGTTGTATATCAGTTTAAATTTCCATCAATTAGTGAAGCAAAAGTTGCTGCTGGTTTTTGCTCTGAATCTCTGGGCGGAAAAATATCGGAATATGATTTTTTGGGTCTAAATATATTAATTAGTAAAAATGGCGATTTAAATATTAATGTAAAATTTGAAGATACTAATTCCCTTAAAAAGTTTGAAGGTGATTCAGAAAAACTTTTTAATGACTTGAGAAATAGCTTTGTATTTAAAGAAACAAAATTTGCAGGCGTTTATGCATACTCTTTTGAAAAAGAAGCAATAGCTACTGAAATAAAACTTTCTGGACCAGCATACTTAAAAAATAATTAATTTATTCTGAATAATGTCGTTTTTGATATAAATTAATGTTTTTATTTTAAAAAAATAATAGTATTTGTTGACTTTCTTTTAAAATAATTACAAATGTAACTATGCAAAGACGTATAATTGATTGCATTATATTACTTTTTGGAATGGTCTCGTCTTCATTCTAATGAAATTGGAGACTTAAATAAATGGCAACAGGCACTGTTAAATGGTTTAATCCACGTAAGGGTTTTGGTTTCATTGAGCCCGAAGGTGGTGATAATGATGTGTTTGTACATATTTCCGCTGTTCAAAAATCTGGTCTAGATACTTTAAATGAAGGCCAGAAAGTTGAGTTTACGCTTGAAGAACAGAAAAATGGAAAAAGTGCGGCTGAAAATTTAAAAATTGTTGAGTAGATATTTTTAAAATACCATACAATAATTTCTGATTAGATATAATTTAATCAGAAATTAAATTTAAATATTGAAATTTGCACATTAATTTTTTAAATGTGAGTCTGATAAAAGTCTTCCTCTTACAGAGGTCATTTTATGTGTAAACGCATTTTTATGAATTTCTGTATAATCTTTAAGTGCATCAATTACTTTCTTCTGAATGCCCTCTTCATTATACTCAAATACAATTAATCTAGTAACTTCACCAGATAGGTAACATCTTACTCTTTCACAACCGTTATCTAATGCAATTTTTTCCATCATATTTTCTGCTAATGCCTGAGATGCAATAGTTTCAGCTGAATTAACGTATGTAACTGTTATTATGCTTACATATTTCGACATAGTTTAGTTTAAATCATTTTTTTTTAAAAATGCTAATGCTTTTTGAAATAAGACACATAAAGCGATAAAGTTCCTAAGATTAAAAAAATTAAAAAGACTGGCCAGAAAATATCACTTTTATCAAAAATCATTTGTTTAATTTGAATTAAAATAAGTATATAAAATCCTAATGATGTTCCAAATAAGATCCTTTTTGCAGCACTTGTAACATTTCTATGTGCTAATAAAAGAAGAATACCTATGAATAAACTACCACCACCCATTAACTGGCGATGAATGGAAGCTATTTTTATTTCATTTTCGTTAGCTTCTTGAAAAATATTTTTACTGATAAATTCAGGAAAAACTAAAAAGCTTAAGCCTAAAAATATCATTGTTAAACCAGATAAAAAAAGTAATCCTCTAATAGTCATAATATAACCTATTGTTAAGTAATTTTACGACTTAAAATCTATAATTTTATTTTTTTCTATATATAATCATTATATAATAAGAGTAATTAAATAACAAAAACAAAAGTATGTATTTAAACAACTCTTATTTAATGCTAGTTGGTTTAGTTAAATATTGCTATGAAAAAATTTTTAAACCAAAAACCTTTAAAGATAATATTGTTGGTAGTTTAATTGGAATGGCTATTGTTTTTTCTTTAATAGTAATTAGCATAAGATTTTTTTAGTTTTTTATTGTTCTCGGTGCTTAATTGAAAAAAAATAATCTATTTAAAATAAAAGATCTTAAAGATTTAGTTAAAACAGCTTTTCTTAATTCAAATGTTAGTAAATTAAATGCTGAAGTCGTTGCTGAGGCTTTAGTAAAAGCTGAAATTGATGGTAAATATGGTCATGGCTTATCAAGAGTGACAAGTTACTCGGCTCAAGCAAAAATAGGAAAAGTTGACGGGTATGCTGAACCTAAGGTAAATCAAACATTACCCTCAGTACTGTCAATTGATGCATCAAATGGATTTGCTTATCCAGCACTTAAAAAATTGACTGATATGCTTCCTAAAATAGCGATCTCACAAGGCATTGCAATGGGAGGTGTCTATAGATCTCATCACTTTGGCGTTGCTGGCCATATTGTGGAAACAGCTGCTGATAAAGGTATGATTTCATTACTATTTGGTAACACTCCATCAGCTATTGCTCCATGGAGAGGTAATAAAGCATTATTTGGAACAAATCCGATAGCATTCGGAGCTCCTACAGAAAATGGTGATCATTTAATAATTGATATGGCTGTGTCAAAAGTAGCAAGAGGCAAAATTTTAAAAGCATCACAAAACAATGAAAAAATTCCTTTTGGATGGGCTGTTGATAAAGATGGCAATGAAACAGATGATCCCAATAAAGCTATTCAAGGAACTATGCTTCCATTTGGTGATGCAAAAGGTTCTGCTTTAGCATTAATGATAGAAATACTTGCTGCAGGCATTACGGGTGCCAATTTTGCTTATCAAGCAGATTCCTTTCTTGACACCAATGGTGGTCCTCCAAATGTTGGCCAACTTCTTATTATGATAAACCCAGACGCCATAGGGTCTAAAAAAATATTTTTCAATAAAATAAATGATATGATTACATCTATTTTAGCTCAGAAAAATACCTATTTGCCAGGTTTTAAAAGGTCTGAGCTGAGGAAAAAAGCTTATAATGAGGGATTAAATGTTGATGATAGACTAATTGACCAAATTAAAAATATTGTTTAATTTAAATCTTCTTCAATAATTGACATTTCTAAGTGGAAAGTTACTTCGCCTTCCTCAGTATCTTTAAAAACAATACCATAAAATTCATTATTTATATGAAATTCAGCTGAGTCTTCAGTTTTGTCAGCTCTTGGTACAATACTAATATTATTATTTTTAAAAGTATCCCTTAGATATATTTGTATTTTATTTATTTCTTCTCTTTTCATTTTTATTCCTACAATTACTCATTATTAAAACGCAATAAGCTTTGGTATCTTATCAATTTGACCCAGAACTTTACTAATAAACTTTGAAGTAAAAATGGGTTTATCATTTTTTTGTAAACAATATTCAAAACCAAAAGAAAGCTTTCTTTTTTCAATTTTTAATACTGGTCTTTCAAATGAATTTCTAAATATTGAAAAACTTGCACAATTTACGTTATGATCTATTGCATAATCTTTCCAAATGCCTTTAGCAACATTTTTTGAGTATTCATTTAATATCAATGAGAGTTCATTTTTTGAAAAGTATATATTTTTTTGGCTTTTTTTATCCTTTTTAAATTCATTAATGATTCTAATTTTTACTACTTCCATAACAAGTGCTTAATACTCCTATCTATAATTACATTATGTCTTGCTGTACAAATGTTGGTCAACTTAAAATTAATATTTAATTTAAAACCAACATTTGATTTTCTAAATCTCACAGAGTATTACTATGAATAAGCAATAAAATAATAATTAAGGTAAAAGCATGTCTGAGGAAATTATTTCTGAAATTGAAGAGGATCTTCAAAAAGAAAGAATCAAAAAATTTTGGAGTCTTTATGGTAAGTATATATCCTCTATTATACTGTTAGTTGTAATTTTGATTGGAGGTTGGCAATTTTACAGTTATTGGGAAATAAAAAGAAATGATAATGCCTCTAATATTTTTCTAAACATTGTGAACCTTTCTCAAGAAGACCCTAGCACAGCTTTGGAAAGGATTGATGAATTACCTAAATTGCCCAAAGTTTATGATACTTTGTTAAAATTCAAAAAAGCCTCTTTATTAAATGATACTGGTCAAAAACCTGAAGCGATATTAATTTGGAAAGAGATATATTCTGATAATTCAAATGATAATCTATATAGAGATATGGCAATAATAATTTCTTTAATGAATGAAACAAATCAACCCAATCTTCTAAAAATACTAGATGATAATATTAAAAATAACAATTATTTGGCACAATTTTCAAAAGAACTCAAAGCTTCAATCTTTTACGAAAATAAAAAAATAAATGAAGCTGAAGATCTTTTTAATGAAATTTTAAATTCAGGCAATATTAATCAAAGATCTCAGGAAAGGATTACCAATATATTAAAAACATTTGAAGATTATTAAAATGATTAAATTAATTTTTAAATTTTTAATATTAACACTTTTAATTTCATGCTCAGATAAATCTATAATAATTTCTGAAAATAGAAAAGAAATATTCATAGATATCGATGAATTAAAAATAAATGAAGATGCTGCTTCAGAAATTTTTAATTTTGGTTCAGAGACATCAAATAATAGTTTTACTCATAACGGTTACAATTCCAGTCATAGTGGCGGTCATTTTTTAGGGCCAAAAAATAAGCTTGTAAAAGTTTGGTCTAAAGACATTGGTCATGGAACTAATAAAAATAATATTGTGATGCCGAACTTGATTGCTAAGGAGTCTATTATTTATACAATGGATACTCAAAATAGAGTTTTAGCTTTAAATATCAAAGATGGCTCACAACTATGGGAAAATAATGTTGGTGATAGAGAAAATTCATACTCAGCAAGTCCTGGAGGCTTGGCTATTATAGATGATAAATTGTATGTTCAATTTGGTGGATTAAAAATTGTTTCACTAAATGCTTTTACCGGAACAGAATTATGGGAGAAATCTTTCGAATTTCCTATAATTAGTGGTCCAGTAGTAAACTCTAAAGGAGTTTTTGTCACATTGATTGATGGTACAATAATGCATCTAGATAGGATCAATGGTAAATTATTATGGGAAGACAAAGTTGAAAATGAAAAGAGAGAGGTGGTTGGAACTGGTTCAGTTGCTTTAAATAGTAGTGTAGTAGTTTCTCCAAGGTTAGGTGGAGACATCACAGTATTAGATATTATTGATGGTTCTTTTTTATTTGAGGATAATTTAGCTCTTCTATCTCCAAAATCTGCTATTGAACAAATTTCATCGATTAATGCTCATCCATCAATTGTTGAAAATAATGTTTATGCAGTTGCTCAAAATGGTAGGTTGATTTCTTTTGATTTATTGAATGGATTTTTAAACTGGGAACTTGAAATTAGTTCCAGTCAAATGCCTTGGATTGCAGGTGATTCTTTATTTATTATTACTGATGATGCTAAACTCTTGTGTATTAGAAGGAAGGATGGTGAAATAAGGTGGATTACAAAACTTCCATATTTAGTTGAAGAAAATTTATTAAGGTTTCAAAAATTTATTGTTCATTTTGGTCCAATCTTAGCATCTGAAAAAATATATTTAGTTAGTTCTGATAATAGATTAAGAGTTTTTGATGCAAAGAATGGTGAATTAATAGATGAAAAAAAATTTGCTAAGGGTTTTAGTACTCCACCAATAATAATTAATTCAATTTTATTTCTAATCAATGATAATGCTAAATTATATGCATTTAAATAATTAAAAATGCTTAATATTGTAATTGTAGGCAGGCCAAACGTAGGCAAATCAACTCTTTTTAACAGGTTAATTAAGAAAAACTTATCTATAATATCAGAAAAAGCAGGAACAACTAGAGATTATAGAGAGTTTGATGCAGAAATTGCCGACATTAAATTTAACCTGACTGATCATGCTGGTTTTGAATTTAATCAGAAAAATCAATTAGTTTCCTTTATTAATAAATCTATTTATAAAAATCTTGAAAAGGCTAATATAATTTTAATGGTTTTTGACTCAGTTGTAGGTGTTACTTCTGAAGATAAAAAAATTTCCAAAATATTAAAAAAATTTAATAAACCAGTCATTTTATTAGGAAATAAATCAGAAAATACAAGCGTAAAGTATCAAGTATCAGAAGGGTGGTCACTTGGTCTTGGAACACCTATTGCATTCTCAGCATTACATGGAGTTGGTATAGATGAACTTTATACCAGAATAAATGAATTTACTGCTCCTCAAAAAGAGAAAGATCTTCAATCAAATAAAAATCAAAATATTAAAATAGCTTTTGTTGGTAAACCAAATACTGGAAAATCTACACTAATCAATACATTACTTGGTTATGAGAGATTAGTAACAAGTCCTGAAAGTGGTACTACTCATGACTCTATAGAAATTGATTTTGAATGGAATAAAAATAAATTTAAACTTATAGATACTGCTGGTCTAAGAAGAAAATCTAAAGTTAAGGAAAATTTAGAATATAAATTTGTTGGTGCTTCTCTTAATGCTATTAAAAATACAAATATTGCAATTTTAGTTTTAGATGGAACAGAAGATTTAAATAAACAAGATTTATCTATTGCCAGGTGGGTTATAGAAGAAGGAAGAGCACTAATTTTAAGTATTAATAAGTGGGATCTAATTGAAAAAAAACAAGAGGTTTTCAATAACTTTTTTAATAGACTTAAAAGGTCATTACCAGAAATGAGTAAATCTCAAATTATAAAAAGTAGTGGTAGGGTAGGTATAGGAATTGGTGAAATCCTTCAATTATCTGTTGAAATATATGAAAACTGGAACAAAAGACTAAAAACTAGTGTTCTTAATAATTGGTTTGAAAAAATAATACAAAATCATCCACCTCCATTGTCAAAAAGTGGAAAAAGAATAAAATTACAATATATTTCTCAAGTTAAATCAAGACCTCCTACCTTTGTAATATTTGGAAATTTCTCTGACGATTTACCTGAATCATATATAAGATATATAAAATCAAAGCTAACAGATAATTTTAAACTTTATGGTGTCCCCTTAAGAATTAAAATAAGAAAAAAGAAAAATCCATATTCTATTTAAGTTTACTCAACTTTATTAAACTCAAATCTTTCTCCATTTTTGACAAAATCTTTATTACATATTTTTAATATATCATTTGATATTTCCACAGGATCTTTTAGAGATTGTGGGTCTTCTCCGGGATAGGCTCTTGCCCTCATTTGAGTTCTTGTCGCTCCAGGATCATATAAATTAATTTTTAGGTTTGTCTTTTTCATTTCTGAAGACCATGCTCTAATCATTGAATCTAAACCTGCTTTTGAAATGGCATAAGCACCCCAAAAAGGTCTATAACCTTGTGATGCACCCGATGTTAAAAAAATCGCTTTCCCATACTCGCTTTTGAGAAGCAAACTTTCAAAATGTTTAATTAATTGCCAATTAGATGTTAAATTTATATTTAAACTTAATTGCCAGTCTTTTTCTGATAAATGTGATAAAGGTGTTAAATTATGGAGATAAGCAGCATTGCTAATTAGTATATCAAGTTTCCCCCACCTATTGTTAATTTCCATAGAAAGTTTAGAAATTTCATTTAAATCATTTAAGTCAAACTGAATGCATGAAGATTTTCCTCCAAAATCATTTATCTGGTCACTTAATTCTTCAAGTGCACTAATAGTTCTACCTAATAAAATCACATGTATTTTATTTTTTGCCAGTTTAATTGCTATTTCTTTACCAATTCCCTTCGTAGAACCAGTAACAAGGGCAACTCTATTTTCAAAATCATTCATTAATTTCATCCTCAGTTTTTGACTTTATAATTTCCATGAAAAAGCAATTAGAAATTTTTAGTTTTAATATTTCAATTGGTGTACATTAAAATTTTATTTCTATTCATCTATAAATAAACACACATTTTAAAATTTTATTTTCTCAAAACTATTAAGATTATCATAAGGAATAATTTCAATTATATATTTTGAAAACGTGTTACCTATATTTACAGTATAAGAGTCGACTACTTGTTTGGGTAATTTATCTACGTTTTCAATAACTTGAATAATTCCAATATAAATTAAAACAATTATCAAAATGCCTCTTATAAAACCAAAAATTGAACCTAAAATATGGTCAAAAATATTTGAAAACTTTAGTAAAGCAGGAAGAACTATTATATTGTTTAATATTGAAAATAAAATAACTGCTATTAGAAATGGGATAGCCCAACTTATTAATTGCGCTAGAATATCTATTTGAATAAAATTTTTTATATAACTTGAAACATACTTAAATAAAATCTTTGATACTAAAAATGAAGACAGCAAAATTATAACTGTCATAGTTTCTCTGATTATACCCCTCCAAGCTGATGCCAAAATGGATAATAGAATTATTATAAGAGAAATTAAATCAACAATATTTAAGTTTTCATATAACATTCAAAATAATCTATATTTAAATTATATTTATAAATTCATTTAACTCTTTATTAGTACTTTTTGCAATTTCACTTTTTTCCCCATTCCATATTATTTTACCACTACTTATCATAGCAACATTATCTGCAATTTTTCTAACGCTATCCATATCATGTGTGATGGTTAAAGAAGTACATCCTAGTCTTTTTACATTATCTATAATTAAATTATTAATCTTGCCACCTGTAACGGGATCCAAGCCGGCAGTTGGCTCATCAAAAATAAGTATTTCTGGCTCATCAATTATTGCTCTAGCTATAGCAACTCTCTTCTGCATGCCTCCTGAAATTTGAGAGGGGTATTGGTGCATTATAGATTTAGAGAGGCCAACTAAATCCATTGAGTTTTTAACTTTGTATATTATTTCCTTATTCGATAGTTTCTGAGTTTGAATAAGTTTAAATGATATATTTTCCCAAATTTTAAGAGAGTCAAAAAGAGCATTTCCTTGAAAGGCAACTCCAAATCTTTTTAATATTTTCTCTTTTTTGTTTAAATCTTGATCAAAAAAACTACTATTATTAATTATAACTTGCCCTTTATTTGGTTGAATTATACCTAATAAACATTTAAGTAGCACTGATTTGCCAGAACCTGATTGTCCAATTAAAACTAGTGATTTTCCTTTAATAACATTTAAATTAATACCATTTAAAACAATTTTACCATCAAATGATTTATTTACATTTTTAAATTCAATTAGGGAGCTCATATTCAGTTACCAAAAAAAGTAGTAGTAATAAAATAGTTTGATATTAAAATTAATATTGAAGATGTTACAACTGAATTTGTGGTAGCCCTGCCAACTCCTTTGGCGCCTTGGCCACAATGGAAACCTTGGTAGCAACCCATTAAGGTAATAATAAATCCAAAAATTGTTGCTTTAACTAAACCTTGGAATACATCAATTATTTCTAAATATTCAATAGTTCTATCTAAATATACCATTGAATTAAATCCTAATTGATAAACTCCAATTATCCAACCACCCATTATGCCAATCACATCTCCAATTATGACTAAAAAGGGCAAGCATATTAGACCTGCTAAAACTCTTGGTATAACTAAATATTGAATAGGCCTAGTTGACATTACATATAGAGCATCAATTTGCTCGGAAACTTTCATTGTACCTATTTCAGCAGTTATTGAAGCTCCAACTCGACCTGCAACCATAAGACCAGCTAATACTGGACCTAATTCTCTTGTAACTGATAAAACAACTACAGTAGCTACAGCATCCTCAGCTCCCAATCTTGCAAAACCTGTAAATGATTGAATAGCTAGCACCATTCCAGAAAAAACCGCTGTTAAACCAACAACAGGTAGAGACAAATAACCAATTTCAAAAACTTGTTTTAAAAATTGATTTAGGAAAAATGGCTTTCTAGGTAACCAGAAAAAAAAATTAGCTCCAAATATTATAAATCTTCCAATATTTTCCAATGATAAAAGTGTAAATTTACCTAAATTTTTTAATAATATAGTCATTT
Source organism: uncultured SAR116 cluster alpha proteobacterium (assembly GCA_902522415.1). Lineage (GTDB taxonomy): Bacteria > Pseudomonadota > Alphaproteobacteria > Puniceispirillales. The sequence goes on from CABYVI010000001.1 coordinate 32,486, forward strand.
TATTCAAATCTTAAATATTATTGATTTATATTAGATGTAAACCCTTTTTAATCGATTACCAAATGATGTCATGATTTCATAGGGAATAGTTGAACAATCTCTTGCCATTTCAAAAATACTATAATTTTCATCTATAATTGGGACATGATTGGTATTATTAAGGATTTTTTCTGGAATTTTAGTTAAATCAATTATAACAGTATCCATAGAAACTCTTCCTAAAATAGGCACATTATATTTTCCAAGACTTAGCTCTTTTCTTGAATTAATACATCTTTTTAATCCATCAGCATAACCTAATCCTAAAACGCCTAATATAGATTTTTTTGTTATTTTGTAAGTTGCATCATATCCAACTGTTTCACCAATGTTTGGTCTTCTTACTTGAAGTATAGGGGAATAAACACTAATAGTTGGTTTTAAATTGTGATCTTTGTTATTTGTGTATCCATACAATCCAATACCAGGCCTTGAAAGATGAAATCTAGCTTTGTCCCCAAGAAAAATACCATGTGAATTTGACATGCTTCTTTTAATATGAGGAAAGTAATTATTAAATTCATTAAAGATTTTAACTTGCTTACAATTTAATTCTGATTTTCTATTATCTGAGCATACAAAGTGGGATAAAATTAATACTAAATGATGATGATTAATTTGTTTATGATTTTTGAAAAGTTTATGAGCGTCTTTTACTGATAATCCAAGCCTATTCATCCCTGTATCTATATGAATCATATATTTGATTTCATCATTTGAAGCACTTATTACCTGTTCGGTTGTATTGCAAACAGGAGTCAAATTAAATTGGTTCCATAACTTTTTATCTTGATCTAAATAACCATCAAATATTGCAATCATTTTAGATTTTGGTACATGTTTTCTTAATTCTAGTCCTTCACTTAATTTAGCTACAAAAAAAATATTGCATCCTTCTTGAGACAATGTTTTTGCAACTTTATTTATTCCACACCCATAAGCGTTAGCTTTAACAACAGCTGCTGTGTCTCCAGGTTTTGAAAGATGGCATAAAGTTTTATAATTTTGAGAAATATATTTTAAATTGATTTCTATTATTGTAATGCCTTGGTTAAATTCTTTAGAATATGTGTTCAATCTAAAAGCCTTCTGGGATATTATCATTTTTGATTAAGTTACCAAATTTGGTGTATCTATCCGTAAAAGATAAATTTATACTCCCTATGGGGCCATGTCTTTGTTTTGCGATAATAACTTGAGCTTGTCCTTTAATATTTTCATAATACGATTTCCAGTTTTCATAACGCTCGTTATGTTGTTCTAATGTTTCCCCTTCTTTTCGGATAGGCTCTATCTTTTCATGATAATATTCTTCTCTAAAAACAAACATAACTACATCAGCATCTTGTTCTATAGAGCCAGATTCTCTAAGATCTGAAAGATTAGGTCTTTTATCTTCTCTTTGTTCAACTGCTCTACTAAGTTGAGATAGTGCTAAAACAGGAATATTTAAATCTTTTGCGATAGCTTTTAAACCTCTTGTAATCGTTGATAACTCCTGAACCCTATTTTCATAGTTACTTTTTGACTGACCCATTATTAATTGAATGTAATCAATTACAATTAATCCTAAGTTACCATTTAGCTCTCTTTTTTTTCTTCTAGCTCTACTTGCTATTTGTGAGATAGTTATTGCAGGTGTTTCATCAATAAAAAACGGTGCTTGATATATATTAGTGTTTGCTTTTATTAGTTCACTATAAGCATTTTCATTTAAATTCTTTCCTGTTCTTAAATTCTCAGAGTCAATGTTTGATCTTTCTGATAAAATTCTAGTAGCAAGTTGCACAGAGGACATTTCTAAAGAAAAAAATAAAACAGGTTTAGCATTTACTTTATTATCATTTGGTGAAGCTATATGAAATGCAATATTTGTTGCTAGAGCTGTTTTACCCATTCCTGGTCTTCCAGCTAAAATTAAAAGATCCGTTGGATGCAAACCACCAAGTTTAGAATTTAAGTCAATTAGGCCAGTATCTAAACCAGAGAGATTCCCATCATGTTTCATGGCAGTACCAATTCTATTAATTGTTTCTGATAAAACATCTTCAAAACTTTTTGGTCCCTGAAATAATAGTCCGTTTTCTGCAAGATTATAAAGTTTACCTTCTGCATTTTCTATTTGTAATTCTGTTTTGTCGTCAACTTTGTAGTGTGAAGCGTCATTTACAATTTTTGATCCAATTTTAATTAACTCTCTTCTAAAAAAGCACTCTTTAATCTCATTTGCAAAATCACTGATTGCTAGAAAATTACCAACACCATCAATTAGTTGTTGTAAGTAATTTCTGTCATCAGAAAATTGTTCAAGATTTATTTCATTTTCTTCAAAAAATGCTTTAAGTGTGATTGGACTTGCAAGTTGGCCCCGACTTATTAATTTGCTACACGAAATAAAAATCTTTTTGTGCAATGGATCAAAAAAATGATTTGCATCGAGGGTTTCAGATATTTTGTCAAAATATTCATTATTATACAAAATAGAGCCTAGAACATTTTGTTCAGCCTCAATATTTTGAGGTAATTGCCCTTTGGTATCTAAACCAATTTCTAACTTTTCATTTACTGATGAATTTTTAACCTCGAGAACCATATTTGTAGAATATATTAATTTAAATTTATAAAAAGATAAAAATTAAATAAATAAATTGTTAATTATGGTAATAATGGTAATGAATTTAATTAGTTGCTAATTATATTTATCTTTTGACTATTCAGTTTGAAGAATCATCTGCTGATGTTTTCTTTTCCTCATTTTCTGAAACATCTAAGGAATGTTCTGAAACTAAATCATTGGTATTTTCTTCTTCTTTTGTTTGTACTACGGCTGATCCAGTTTTTTCTTGAGTTTTCGCTTCTTCTAAAGTTCTAGCAATATTTAAGGTGATAGGTAAAATCACTTCAGGGTGCAAGCTAATATTAATTTTTTGAATTCCTAATTCTTTAATAGGTTTCTCTAATATAACTTGTCTATGAGTAATAGAAAAATTATTTTCGTTAATTGAGTTTGAAATATCTCTTTTGCTTACAGAGCCATATAACTGACCTGTTTCAGAGGCTGGCCTGATTAAAATAATTGATAAACCCTCTATTCTTTCAGAAAGTTTTTGTGCATCTTTTTTGTTGCTTTCATTTTCTGCTTCTATTCTAGATTTTTCTTTATTAAAACTTTCTAAATTATCTTTTGTAGCTCTAATGGCTTTACCTTGTGGTAAAAGGTAATTTCTAGCATATCCATCTTTAACCTTTACTACATCACCTAATTTTCCAAGGTTATTTATTTTTTCTGTTAAAATAATATTCATTTTTGGACCCTTGTTAGTTCAAGAAGATACATAAGGCATTAATGCCAAAAATCTGGCTCTTTTAATAGCTTTTGACAATTCTCTTTGCTTAATTGTTGAAATAGATGAAATTCTACTTGGTATTATTTTGCCTCTTTCTGTTATATATCTTGATAAAAGTTTGACATCTTTATAGTCTATTAATGGTGCATTAGGACCTGAAAATGGGCAATTCTTTTTTCTTTTGAAAAAAGTTTTTCTGGAGTTGTCATTTCTAAAATCACTCATACAGCATTCTCTTCTTCTATCTTTATTTCATTATTTTGAGATATGTTTAAAATTGATGGTTCTTCACTAATTTCATCAATTCTAATAGTCAAAAATCTAATAACATCTTCGTTAATTCTCATTTGTCTCTCAAATTCAAGTATTGCAGAAGGCTCTGTATCAAGATTCATCATAAAATAATGACCTTTTTTATTTTTATTAATTTTATAAGCAAGGTTTCTTAAACCCCATCTTTCAATACTTACAATTTTACCTTTTTCATTTGAAATTATTTTTGATAATTCATCAATTAGATTTTCAATCTGAGTATCTGTTAATTCAGGACGTGTTATTACAACACTTTCATAGAAAGCCATATTTTCTCCTTTTGGCTAATTAGACGTCAAAACGTCCTAACCGGAAACCCGGCAAGGAGTATTAATAAATTCTGGTAATTATATTTATTTTGTGTGAAAGTTCAAGTGTTAATATTTATCAAGGTTTATTTATGAGTATAATAGCAGTGTTTCCAGGTCAAGGATCGCAAGTTATTGGAATGGGAATGGAAATTGCCAAAAAGTTTAAGTCTGCCCAACTTGTTTTTGATGAAGTAGATAATGCATTAAACTTTAAACTCTCTCAAGTAATGAAAGATGGTGATGAAAAGACATTAATGTTAACAAAAAATGCTCAACCAGCACTAATGGCAACAGGAATAGCCGTAGTTAAGACAATAGAGGAATTAACTGAAAAAAAAATATGTGATATTGTTAGTCACGCTGCTGGTCATTCACTAGGCGAATACACTGCTTTAGTAAGTGCTGGTAGCCTATCTATATCTGATGCAGCTAAATTACTTAAAACAAGGGGTGAAGCCATGCAGAATGCTGTTCCAGTTGGGCAAGGTTCAATGGTAGCGATATTAGGAGTTTCAGTTGAAGATATTGAATATTTTATAGCTTCAGTTGCTAACAGTGATGGATTAGTTGAAATTGCGAATGATAATGCACCTGGGCAGGTTGTGATTAGTGGCGATTTAAAAACTTTGGATTTAATTATAAAATTAGCGAGGGAAAGTGGCATCAGAAAAATTATAAAACTTTCGGTTAGTGCACCCTTTCATTGCTCGTTAATGAGACCAGCTGCATTAATTATGGAAAATGCTCTTAAAACAATAAATTTTTTAGAGCCTAAATTTCCTATCATTAGCAATGTTTCCGCTATTCCTGAGACTTCAACTCAAACCATTAAAAATAATTTGATTCTTCAAGTAACTCAAAGGGTAAGATGGAGAGAAACTATGGCTTCACTCTCTCGACTGGGCATAAGTCAAATTGTTGAAATGGGTACTGGCAGAGTTTTGACTGGATTGGCCAGAAGAGGTGCTCAAAATATTAATGCTTTAAATCTAGAAACACCTGAAAATATTTTTAACTGGCTAAATAATGAAAAATTAATTTGATAGGTGTTTAATGAATGAATTTAAAAATAAAGTTGCATTAATAACGGGAGCATCTGGGGCTATTGGAAAGGATATTGCTCAAGCTTTAAGTAAAAAAGGAGCTTCGGTCATCTTATGTGGAACAAGGCAAGATATTTTAGATGAAATTGCAAATGATTTAAATGGGTCAGTAAATATTATTTGTGAGAATTTAAAAAATACTGAAAAATTTGTAAAAGCTTTAGAAAACATCAATTTAAAAGTTGATATATTGATTAATAATGCAGGCGTAACTCAAGATAATCTTCTCGTAAGAATGAGTGAAGATGACATTGATAATGTAATTAATGTTAATTTAATCTCACTAATAAAAATTACGAAATTTTTACTAAAAAATATGATGAAACAAAAATATGGAAGAATAATATCTATTTCATCTGTTGTTGGTTTTACAGGTAATCCTGGACAAACTAATTACTGTGCATCTAAATCTGGTATAATTGGATTTACAAAATCTTTAGCTTTAGAGGTTGCATCAAGAGGAATTACTGTAAATACAATTGCACCTGGGTTTATTACTTCACCTATGACTGAAAAATTAAATGAAATTCAAAGAGAATCTGTAACCTCTAAGATACCAGTTCAAAGATTAGGAGATCCCTCCGATATTACTAATGCTGCGCTATTTTTAGCAAATGAAAAGTCTTCTTATATTACTGGAAATACAATCCATGTTAATGGTGGTCTAGCAATGATTTAATAATTTTTTTAAAAAAAATAAAAATAATTCTAGTTTTTATTAATTATATATGCTAATTGCCACGCGATTTGTAAATAAAACTTTAAGTGAGGAAAAAATGAGTAATACATCTGAAAGAGTTAAAAAAATTGTAGTTGAACATCTTGGTATTGATGAGGATAAGGTAAATGATTCAGCTTCATTTATTGATGATCTTGGTGCAGATAGTCTAGATACTGTTGAATTAGTTATGGCTTTTGAAGAGGAATTTGAAATTGAAATACCTGATGATGCTGCTGAAAAGATACAAACAATTAAAGATGCTATCGATTTCATAGAAGCCGCTTAAATATTCATGTTTAATCGGAGGGTAGTTGTAACTGGTATTGGGCTCGTTACCCCATTAGGTCTTGGTCAGGATTATAATTGGTCAAAACTTTTAAAGGGGGAAAGTGGAATTAGTCTGTTAAGTTCATTTGATGCTTCTGATCTTGCAAGTAAAATAGGCGGTGAAATTCCTTCTGGGCATTCTAATGAAGGTAAATTAGACTTAGATGAATTTTTTGATACCAAAGAGCAAAGAAAATTAGACAGATTCATAATGTTGGGTTTAGTAGCTGCACAAGAGGCTGTTTTTGACTCACAAATTAATCTATCTGATGAAAGTATTTTAAATAATACTGGAGTAATAGTTGGATCTGGTATTGGTGGTTTAAAAACTATCTCTGAAACTTCAATTTTATTAGAAGAAAAGGGCCCTAGAAGGATCTCACCTTTTTTTATTCCTTCATCATTGATTAATTTAATATCCGGTCAAATTTCGATCAAATATGGTTTTCAAGGTCCTAATCATTCTGTTGTAACCGCTTGTTCAACTGGGAGTCATGCAATTGGTGATGCTTCAAGAATAATTTCAACTGGTGATGCTGAAATAATGATAGCTGGTGGTGCTGAAGCTGCAATTTGCAAACTGGGAGTTGCAGGCTTTGCAGCTGCAAGAGCATTATCTACATCTTTCAATGAAAACCCAACAAAGGCCTCAAGGCCATGGGATACTGATAGAGATGGATTTGTTATGGGTGAGGGTTCAGGGGTCATTGTCTTAGAAGAATATGAACATGCAAAGAAAAGAAATGCTAAGATATATGCCGAGATTATAGGTTACGGTATGTCAGGTGATGCTTATCATATTACAGCTCCAGAACCATCTGGTTTAGGGGCCTTGCAATCAATGAAAAATGCTCTAAATAATGCAAAATTAAATGCAACTGATATTAATTATATTAATGCTCATGGAACATCAACACCTCTTGGAGATTTAATTGAACTTGAAGCAGTTTTTAAATTATTCGATGGTAATATTCAAGATTTGGTGATGTCTAGCACAAAGTCATCAATAGGCCATCTTTTAGGTGCTGCAGGTGCCGTTGAGGCTATTTATTCAATTTTAGCCATGAAGAATAGTATTGTTCCTCCAACAATAAATCTAGAAAATAAAGCAGAAGAGGCCAAGAATTTTAATTTAGTTCCAAACATTCCAATAGAGAAAGAAATTAATTATTGTTTATCTAATTCTTTTGGTTTTGGGGGTACAAATGCATCGTTAGTGTTTAAAAAAATTAATTAATGAGTTCCCTAAAAAGTATACTTTTAAATATTTTAATAATAATTTTCTTACTATTATCTGTATTTATTTATTTTTATGTACATTTATCTAATGAAATTAAGAAACCCTTAAGAACATATGAAGATAATATAATAATTGAAATAAAAAATGGTTATAATTCAAAAAATATTTTCAAAGTACTAAATAAAAGTAACATCATAAATAATAAGCTTATTTATAAATTCGGTATTTTATATAAAAAAAAGAATTACCTTCCTAAGTATGGACAATACAAAATTCAAAAAAACTTAAGTCTTTTAGAGATTTTTGAAATATTTAATAATGGTGAGTCAATACAGCATAAAATAACTATCCCAGAGGGTTTGATCACGAATGAGATTTTATCAATTATTGAAAGAAATAAAATTTTATCTGGAGAAATAGACCCATCCTTTTCTGAATTAGAAGGAATATTTTTTCCTGAAACATACTTTTTTACTAAAGGGTATAGTAGAAATGACCTTCTTTTAAGAATGAAGAGTAAAATGAATAAGGAACTTGATTATGAGTGGAAAAATCGGCAAAAAAATTTGCCATATAAAAGTAAATATGATGCATTAAAAATTGCAAGTATTATTGAAAGTGAAACTGGTGTAGACTCAGAAAGAAAATTGATTTCATCTGTATTTATAAATAGATTGATTAAAAATATGAAACTTCAATCGGACCCAACTGTAAAATATGGTCTAGAGAAAAAAAATATTAATCAAATTAAGATAATTAAAAGATCTCATCTTAGATTAGATCATGCCTGGAATACTTACACAAGACGGGGTTTGCCCTTAACTCCTATCTGTAATCCAGGTAAGAAATCTATTATAGCAGCACTTAATCCTGTCAAAACTGATTATTTTTATTTTGTTGCTGATAATAAAGGAGGCCATCTTTTTGCTAAGTCATTAAAAGATCATAATATTAATATTTTATATTTAAAAAATAAAAAATTAATAAAGCTTAATGATAATAAATCTATATTTTCAGGTGATAATAATTTACCATTGGAAAAACCTTTTAGAAAATAGTTTGTAGTAAAAGTATGGAAAAACTTAGACGACGTGGAACTTTATTCGTTCTCTCTTCACCATCAGGTGCAGGAAAATCTAGCATAGCAAAATATATTCTAAAAAATGACAAATCTATAAGTTTAAGTGTTTCATGTACAACTAGAAATAAAAGGCAAGGTGAAGTAAAAGGTAAAGATTATCAATATATCTCAATCTCAGAATTTAAAAATAAAATAAAAGAAGGTTTTTTTTTAGAGTGGGCTAAAGTATTTGGCAATTTTTATGGTACTCCACGTAATAATGTAGAAGATAGAATTTCTAGAGGTTTAGATGTACTATTTGATATTGATTGGCAAGGTACACAGCAATTATCAGGTAATGATGGCTTTGATGTAGTTACAATATTTATTTTGCCACCAACAAAGAAAGAACTTGAAAAAAGACTGAACAATAGGGCTCAGGATACAGCTTTTGAAGTAAATAAAAGGATGCTTCAAGCAAGTGATGAGATAAGTCATTACATGGAATATAATTATATTATAATTAATAATGATTTAGAAAAGGCATCCCAGGAAGTATTAAGTATTATAAAAGCTGAAAGGCTCAAAAGAAAACGATATATAAACTTAAATAATTTTGTTAAGTTTTTACGGGCTTAAATTCTTATCAATAATATTACTCAAATTACAATAGTCTTTTAATGATAGGTTTTCTGCTCTTAAACCATTATTGATACCCGCTAAATCCAATAATTTTACTCCACCTAGAAGCTTTAAGCTTTGTCTTAGTGTTTTTCTTCTATTTCCAAAAGCGTGCCTAATAACCTTCTCAAAAGTAATGAGATTAACATTAAATCTTAGTTTTTCTAAGGGTGTAATTTTTATTACACAAGAAACAACTTTAGGTTTTGGATAAAAATTTTCTGGAGCAAGTTCAAAAACCTTATTAATATCCGACAAAAGTTTTGTAAATACTGACAATCTTCCATATTTCTTTGAATTTTCATCAGCTATTAATCTATCCGCTAATTCTTTTTGTACTGTAATTAAAATATTTTCAATAAAAATATTACTATTTAAAAATATTTCCTTTAGCCAAGATGTGATTAATTTAGAGGAAATATTATAAGGTAAATTACCAATAATTGTCTTTGGAAAAGGTCCTAAATCACCTAATGATAAACTTAAAATATCATTATTTATTAAACTTAATTTGTCGCCAGCTATTTTTTTCAAGTCAGAGAGGCATCTCATCATTTTTATATCTTTTTCGATTGCAACAACTGAATTTGCTCCATAGTTTAAAACTGATCGAGTTAGACTACCGGGTCCAGGGCCAACTTCAATAATATTTTTTTGATAGCAACTAATTGATTTAGCAATCTTATTTGTAACATTCAAATCTAATATAAAATTTTGTCCCAAACTTTTTTTTGGATAAATACTATTTTTTGTTAGTGTTTCCCTTATTGAAGGAAGTTCCAAAATTTTACTATTGAGGCTCATTCAACTAATCAATTTTTTCAATATACGAAGTTCTTTTCAATCTATTTATATATCTATCTGATAATTGTACGAATAACTTTCCTTCAAGTTCTCTCTTTATATCATCTTTAGCCCTCAGACCAATATCAGGAAGATATCTATCACAAACCATAAGAGATATTAGTCCATTTTTAGTAACAATTGGATCACTTTTTTCATACTTTTTTAAGAATAGTACTTCATTTTTAATTTTTTCATTAAGATTGTAGATTTGAAACTTACCGCTCTCTGCAATATTTTTATTTCCATAACCAATATGAAGAGCTTTAAATTGGTTGCAATCATTTATAGTCATTATATCTTTTTTTAATTTTATTTTTGCCTTTTCAATATCATTTTTATTAGAAGATTTTAAAGGATAGAGCAATTTAACTAATTCTAAAATAGTTTCAAGTTCATCTCTTTGACCATTTGTAATTTTTCCTTCAAGCTTCAATATTGCAAAATAATTTTTTGTTTCTATAGGGTTACTAATTTGCCCAACTTTAAGAGTTTCAATTTCTTTTAAATAATCAGAAGTTATATTTTCTTTTTGAATCCATCCTAAACGACCACTATTTTTTCTACTTTCAGATGAAGAAAATTGTTTAGCAAGTGAATGAAAATTCGCTCCATTATTTATACTTTGAACAATGTTTTTTATCAAAAGCCTAGATTTTTCACTATTTGTATTATCTTTTTTTGTAATTATAATTTCTGACAATTTAAAATGAGGTTTTTGAAAATTATATTCTAGTTCATTAAGTTTACTTTTAACTTCTTCTTCTATTTTCATAAATTGTTTTTCATACTTGGATTTTATAATAGATGACCAAATTACATCTGCTGTAAATAGTCTTAAAAAATGTTGGTATGATGCACCAAAAGTTTTTAAATTCTTTTCAATTTTCTCTCTTTCAGGACCAAAATTTAATTGTAATAGGTTTTCAGCTTTTTTCTCCGCTCTTGAAATTAAATTTGGGTTTATTCTTCGAGCCTCTTGAAATTTTAATTCTTCTTCTATTAAGGTATTAATTATTGCGTCTTTAAATTTAATTTTGTTATCAGAGTTTTTATCTAAATTTGATTCTGTAAGAAATATGTTTAGACGTTCATTTAAATCAAATGTAGTTATTGGAATGCCGTTTATAATAGAGATGATTTTTGATTTATTTTCAAATGCAAAAGAGTTTGAACAGATTAACAAAAAAACTATTAAACTATAAAAGTACTTTGAGTATTTAGTAATCATTATAAAACCTATAAACCTTCTTATTCTTCAATTAATGAGATAATTAATAACCCAAGAATAAGTAAAACAATTGACGGTATCCAAGTAGCTAAAATTATTGGCATCTGTTCTGATGCCCCGAGAGCAATAAAAAGTCTTTGAAAGAAAAAATATATAAAACTTCCAATTATTGCAAATGAAATAGTTTTAACTGGAAGTAATCTGGAGTTTCTCCTGAAAATCAATGCACCGCAAATTATAACAATACCTATAAATGATATTGGTTGAGAGAAAATCTTATGGAAATATACTTTATACTCAGAGGAGGGAATGCCAGTGCTATCAAGTATTTTGATAAACTTAGGAATTTCAAAAACACTTAATGAGTATGGATTATTAGAGGTATATTTCAAATCATTTTTTGTTAATACACTTTTTATATTTAATTTTTTAGAAGAATTAAAACTTTCTCCGTTTACCATTGCATTTTTCAAAATCCAACTATAATTTTCAAGATATGCCCAATCAGCATCTATTCTTTTAGTTGTCTGACCTTCAGAATTTTTTAGAAAAAAAACAGGTTTTTTAATTTTTGAATTTTCGGTATCAAGATAAACACCTTTAATGATTATTTCTCCAAGATTAGATCGGTCTCTAAGCCAAAGACCTTGGTTTGAAATTGTAATTGAGTATGCACCCTTTCCAAAAATTTTATCGTGGTGTATGGAGTAAACTTTTTGACTGAAAGCAATAGTAGGATTTAATAATAATACTGAAAAAATCCCAAAGATCATTGGAACTATTGATATAATAATAATTGATAACCAAAAACTTATTCCATTTATTCTTAGAATCAAAAATTCTTGTGTTTTTCTAATTTCTAGGAAATATATAACAGAACCAAACAATATTGCATAAAATAATAATTCATCCGCTCTAAGTGGAATATTCTCTAATGTTAATAAAAGTATATCGTTAAACTTAACGTTGTCTTTTAATCTTGTTTTATTGTTAAGTTCAAATAAATCAATTAATGAAATAATTGAAATAAGCACAAACCAACAATAAATTATGATTTTTGAAAGTGAAAATAAAAAATAATTTATAATTGTAAAGTGATTATTTATGTACATTTTGTTTAATTAAATTTTGAAATATTAAAATATTATTTTTAAAAATTATTAATAGAAGGCTAAATATTACTGGCATTATCGGTATCAAGTAAAAACAAAACCATAAAGATGGATTATTTATTAAAACTCTCCTCATTGAAATTAACAATAGTTGAATAATCAATGATACTAATAAAGATGTTGTAATTAAGTATATTTGATTATTATATGATTTTGGGAAACAGAAAAAAAATACAAATACAATAATTGGTAATGTTAGTGAGAGAAAAGGATAAGCTAATCTAAAATGAGCTTCTGCTTTTGAATTTAAGTCAGATTCATTCAATAGATTAATAATTGTTTTTTCATTCGCATCTAGCCATCTAAATTTAGGGTCAAGATTTTTTCTTGTTATATTAATAGTATAATTCTTAAAAGATAATTCATTGAGTAGCGTGCCATTTAATTTAACTTCTCTTCTATTGCCCTCTATCAACTGAAAAATTGGTCCAGATGCGGTTAATACTATTTTTCCTTGTTTGGCAAATATATCAATCTCCTTATTTTTTTCTCTTGTATCATAAATAAAAACACCTTCTATACCAAACTTTGATATACGCTTATCAATTAAGATAGTTAGCCCATCTTCTAAATCATTAAAAACACCCTCTCTAAGAAAAATATGTGATATATTATTTCTTAATTCAAATTGTTTAGACTTAAATATGCTATATGCTTTAGGTATTATGTAAATATTGATTATTGATAAAAAAATTAAATTAAAAAAACAAATCAATAGAATAGGCTTTAATAAAAGGTAGATATTTGCGCCGGAAAATTGGAAAATGAATATTTCCTTATCTGTTGTAAAACGGCTAAATGAAAAAATAACTGCTAATAGAGAGCTTATGGGAACAATCATTATTAACCATAAAGGTCCTGGCAATATAGAAATATACAAAAAGTCAAAGAGTGAAGCACCGTTTTTAATAACCAAGTCTAATTGTCTTAATGATTGAACTAACCAAATCATCGAAAAGAGAATTATTGTAATATTAATAGTATTTACAGCAACATGTCTAAATATATAATTTTGTAATATCATAAATTATTATTTTATCTTCGTTTTAATTTTTATATATAATATTATAAAAATATAAATATTTGGAGTTTAATTTGCAATTTACTGTTATTGATATAAATGAGTTAATATTTAAAAAAAATGAATTATTTATATTTATAATTCAACCAAAAATAGAAATATCAACTTATTTAAAAAAAATTCAAAATAAATCAAAAATTGACATTAAAATAATTTTAGAAAATTCAAATTTTAAAGCTAAATTTGGTGAAAGCTTACTTATAAGATCATCTAATCAACCAATATTATTATTTGGCTGTGATGATTTAATTTATACTAATTTAACTTATGAAAAACTTGGTGGAATTTTATTTTCTACAATTAAGGATTTAGGCTTTAAAACTGTTTCTTTAATAAGTGATTTAAAGATTTCTTCAGCCAAAGAAAAAAAGCTAATTTCAAAAATACTTTTCGGTATAAAATCTAAGTCCTATGAATTTAAAAAATATAAAAATAATAATATTTCTGATAATAAAATTAAATTAAAATTTATAAAAATCTATTCAAAAAATCAAAGCTTCATTCAAAAACAAATTGAAACTAATGGTCACATCCTTGGTGGAATATTTCTAACTAAAGATCTAACTTCAGAACCAGCAAATATTTTAACAACTGATGAATTTGTTAATCAAATAAAGGCTTTTAGTGAGATTGGAATAGAAGTTGAAATTTTGGATGAAGATCAAATGAATAAATTAGGTATGAATGCTCTGCTTGGAGTTGGAAAGGGTAGTAAAAGCAAAAGTTATCTTGGTGTAATGAGGTGGAATGGAAATAAAAAAGAAAAGAAAAATATAGCATTTGTTGGTAAAGGTGTTTGCTTTGACTCTGGTGGTTTATCATTAAAGTCTGGTAGAGGTATGATGGATATGAAGGAAGATATGGGTGGTGCAGGCATTGTTATGGGAGCAATGAAATCAATAGCTTTACAAAAATTAAAAACCAACATAATCGGTGTAGTCGGCCTTGTTGAAAATATGCCAGATGCCAATGCTCAAAGACCTGGTGATGTTGTCAGGTCTATGTCCGGTAAAACAATTGAGATTTTAAACACTGATGCTGAAGGAAGATTAGTTCTTGCAGATGCCTTATATTATACAAATAAAAAATATAAACCTGAATTTATCATTAATTTGGCAACTTTAACAGGAGCTATTATTTCTGCTCTTGGTAATGAGAGAGCAGGTCTATTCTCAAATAATGATAATCTATCGAAGTCAATTTTTGATATTGGTGAGGAAACTGGTGATCTTGTTTGGAAAATGCCTCTTGATAAAATTTATGGTGCTAAAATGAAAAGTAGTATTGCGGATTTAAAGAACATAGGCACAGCAGAGGGTTCATCAATTCAAGCCGCTTCTTTTCTAAAAAATTTTATAGGAACTACTCCATGGGCTCACTTAGATGTAGCTGGTGTAGTGTGGAAAAATAATCAAACTGAATTACATTCCGGGGGTGCGACCGGATGGGGTGTAAAACTTTTATTTGAAATTGCAAAAAGACAAAAATATTAAATGTTGTTTAGAAACTTTTAAATATAAAGATTTTAAATTTAAGTGTATTCAAATAATTTGAATTCTGTTATTAAAAATTAAAAACAAGGATATTGCACATGACAATTCAGCAAACATTATCAATTATTAAACCTGACGCTACTAAAAGAAATCTAATTGGTATTATTGTATCAAAACTAGAAAGTTCAGGTCTAAAAGTTATCGCACAAAAAAAAATACAATTAACAGAATTACAAGCAAAACAATTTTATAAAGTGCATGAGGAAAGACCGTTTTATAATGATTTAGTTAAATTTATGATTTCTGGGCCTGTAGTTGTTCAGGTTCTAGAAGGTAAAAATGCTGTTATTAAAAATCGTCAAGTTATGGGTGCAACAAATCCAGAGGAAGCTGAGGAAGGTACAATAAGAAAAGAGTTTGCTGAGAGCCTTGAAGCAAACTCTGTTCATGGATCAGATTCTATAGAAAATGCACATCAAGAAATTTCTTTTTTCTTCTCTAAGATAGAATTGGTTCATTAAATTATTTTATAAAAGAAAAATTGCCATTAAAATTAGAACTATAATTACTAAAGCTGATGAAATTTGAATAAATTTCACAAACCCAGAGTATGCTTGATAATGATTTTTCTCTTGCTTATTTAAAGTCTTGTTGTCCATTTTTTCTCCTAATTTATTAGTAATACTTTAATATAATTTTTCAAGTTATTTAAAGATAGATTTGCGGTTAAAATCACATTTTAATTTCAATATGTTTTGGATTTTTAGATATTTATAGTAGATATTAAATGGATGTTTTTTATTTTTACTTAACAAGAATGTTTATGTTGTGCAATTAGTTGTTTCTGCAATTACTTTTCTTCTATTTTTAGTTTTGAATGCTAGTATATATGCAAGTGAGTGCGACAAAATTTGGGTTGTTGAAAACTTAAAAATAAATGAAATAAATGAGAATCCTACTTTAGCAAAACAGAATGCTGAAAAAAAAGTTTCTCGATTAGCTTTTGAAAAGCTAATAAGAAGAATTAGTCTTAACCCGTCAAATTTAACAGATGGGCTTATTAATGAAATTTCCATTAATAAAATTAATAGTCTTATTGACTACAGATTGATTAAAGAAGAAAAAACTCTTCTAAATAGGTATATTGGAACATTCAATTTCTGTTTCTTGAAAAATAAAGTAACTGACCTTTTATCTAAAAATAAAATTGCATGGTCTGAACTATATTCAAGGCCTATTATTGTTTTTCCAGTATGGAAAACAGAATTTGTTCTAAGGCTATGGAAAGACCCAAATCCTATTAAAAAAATTATAAATGATAAAATCAAAAACTTTGATGGTTTAATAAACTTAATTTTTCCTGATAATAAAATTGGAGTTTTACGAAGTATTGATGCAGAATTAGCTTTCAAAGGTGATGAAAAGTCTATTGCAAGAGCAATAGATAGGTCAGGATCTTCAAGGGCCTTAAATATAATTTTTGAAATTGAAAAGTTGAGTTCATATGAAAATATTGATTTTGAATTATTTAATCTTTCAGAAGACGAAAAGCACAAAATAGTGAGAATTAAGGTTAAAGCTAATATTCATAATAATAAAGGTGTGAAACAAGGTATTTTATATGAAAGAAATATCAATATAAATTCAGATATTAAGGAAAAAGAAATTAAAAAAATTATTGATGAAATTATTTTTTTGTTAGAAGAGAATTGGAAAAAAGCCAATGTTTTTATTGGGAAAAATTTGAGTGAAGTTGAAATCTTTATTTCAGTTAATAATCTAAAATACTGGGTTAAGGCAATTAATAAACTAAAATCCTTACCGGGTGTAAAGAGTGTTTCCACTAAAAAGTTAGATGAAAATGGTGCTATTGTAATACTGTTAGTCGAAGGAGGAATTGATAGATTTATTTCTATAGTACTTGAGAATAAAATGCCATTTATAGGCTCAAAAGAAAATTTAATATTAGATTCTCAAAAATTATGACAGCAAATGATAACTCTAAACAAGAAATTTTAAACTTTCATTACAAAGATAATTATCTCTATAAAGATTTATATAAAAACTCGTGTAACGAAATTGCTATTAATCTTATAGAGAGTTGGCCAAAATGGCATGAAGATAATAGAATTAATTGTATATATGGTCCACCAGGTTCTGGGAAATCTCATATTGCAAATATTTGGAAAGAAAAAGTTGATGCAATTATTTATAAGAGAATCAATCATTTAACCTTAGATCATGTTTATTCAATCAAAAACCCCTTAATTTTTGAAAACCTTAACAAAAACCATAATTGGCCTGAAGAATTGCTTTTTGAATTTTTTAATGAGATTAAATCTTCAAACAATTACTTGTTAATTACATGCAACGATAACCCGCTTAAATTTAGTTGGAAGCTTAAAGATCTTATTTCAAGAATATCTTCTTTTACTAGTATAGAGATTAAGTTACCTGATGATGAATTAATAAAAAAAATTTTAATTAAGCAGTTTTCAGATAGACAACTATCTCTGGACAAGCAATTAATCGAATATATTTCACAAAGGATAGAGCGATCATATTTAGCTATTAATAATGTTGTCGATATTATAGATAAATTAAACTTAAAATATAAAAAACCAGTAAATTATAATTTGATTAAAGAAGCACTTAAATTTGGTAAAGATTAGTTATTAGAATTAATTATTTGAATTTTCTTATTTTTAATACCAAAAGCTATTTTGCCTTCTAAGAGGTCTTTCGCTAATTTTCCAAAGATTTCATTTCTCCAACCTTTAAATGATTTTAAATTTTCAAAGTTTCCTTCGGCCATTAATTCAAGCTCATTCTGTTTGACAATAAGTTTTTGAGCAACTCTCTGATCTTCTGAGACAAATTTAACCAAAACTTTAAGTAACTCTAAAACTGCTAAAGATTTAACTTTATTTTTTTTTATATAATTAGTTTCTGGAAATAAGTTCTCTGGAACAGTTTCAGCTTCCCTAAGAGTTTTGATTATTTCACTTATTATATTTTTATCTTTGTCCAGGCTAAAAACTCTCAATCGTCTAAAATCCTCACTATTTTTTGGATTCAAGGAGGCAATTTCTAAAAGAGTATCATCTCTTATCACTTTGTTTCTTGGGACGTTTCTATTGATTGATGCCTTTTCTCTCCAATCTGCAAGGTACTTTACTTTATTCAAATAGGCTCTTTTAGTTGATTTAATTTTCAGTTTCTTCCAAGATTCTTTTGTATTAATTTCATAATTTTTACTCTCAGAGAGGTTTTCCATTTCCTCCTTAATCCATAATTCTCTTTTATGCAAAAAAATTTCATTTTTCAAAATTTCATACACTTTAACTAAGTAAGTAACGTCTGATAGTGCATACTGAATTTGTTTTTCTGACAATGGTCTAAAAGACCAGTTAGATACCCTTGATGACTTATCAATTTTAACATTGAGTAATCTATTAACTAATTGCTCGTAACTTACTTGATCGCCAAACCCACAAACCATTGCAGCTATTTGAGTGTCATAGACTGACTTAGGCAACTGGCCAAATTGTTGGAAAAAAATCTCCATATCTTGTCTTCCAGAATGGATTATTTTAATTACTTTTTCTTGACTTATAAAATTCCAAAATGATTTAAGGTCTAACTCTTTGCTTAATGGGTCAATTATAAAGCTATGATTCTTAGATGCTATTTGTATTAAGCATAATTTGGAAAAATAGGTTCTTTCTCTAATAAACTCTGTGTCAATTGCAATATAATCTTCATTCTCTATAATTTTTATATTTTTTTTTAATTCTTTATTTGTGTCAATAATTGTTATCATCAATTAAATTCTTTTTTTAAGTTTATTTTGATTTTATTTTTTATAAGTTTAAATAGTATTTATGTTTAAATTTTTATTGCTATTGTTAATACTTATTGGAATGCCTGGGTATGCATTAGAATCTCACCATGCAAATTATATACTATCATTGTATAAAAGTACACCAGGGTCAGGTATTAATGAGATAGATGGTAAATCTTCATACATACTAAGAAAGAGTTGTAACGGGTGGGAGACTACTGATGAACTATCTGTTGATTTTCAATCAATAGATAATGTCAAAAGTACATTATCCTCTAAATGGAAAACTTTTGAGAACTTTTCTGGATATTCTTATCAATTTGACTTATATGAAGAGATAAATCAGGAGCAGACAAATCAATTCTTTGGCTATGTTAATTCTGCTAATGGATTAAATTCAGCAAAATATTTTACAGATAAAGAATACTCTGTGCCAATTGAAACTAAAATAGAATTTCCAATGAAGCAGTTACAGAATATTATTTTATCTGCAGAAGCTAATCAAAAAATATATAGTTCTAATGTTTTCATGGGTTCTGAGCTATTAGATAGTTATAGAGTTGTGACAGTAATAATTGGTAAAAAGAAAAAGTATAATAAGAGAATTTTCCAGAATGAACTTTTTCAGAATTCATACTGGCCAGTTAGCATTGCATATTTTAATCCTGAGAAAGAAACAGACAAACCTGACTATACAATCAAAGCTAAATTACAAAAAAACGGTGTTATAACTGAATATATTATCTTTTATGATGATTTTTCTATAATTCTTAATCTAAGTAGTATTGAAGTAATTGACAAAAAAAATTGTAACTAATCTATATTTAGCCATGCAGCACCACGAACTCCACTTGAGTCGCCGTGTAAAGCCTTTAAAAGCTTAGTATTTACGTAATCAGAGAAAATCCATTTCTTCCAAATTTTGGGTACTTTTTCATATATAAAATCTAAATTAGATAGACCACCACCCAAAACAATAGCATCTGGGTCAATAATATTAATAACTAAAGCTAAACATCTAGCGATCCTATCTATTAATAAATCTATTGTGATTTTGCAATTTTTATCACCATCAGTGTATAATTGAACAATATCTTTTAAGGAAAGAGCTTCTGCAAACCTTTTTTTGTGCTCAGCCTCAACAGCAGGACCAGAAATATATCTTTCTATACAATCAATCTTTCCACACCAGCAAGGACGTGAATTAAATTTATTTTTTTTCCATGGTAAAGGATTATGTCCCCATTCTCCTGAAATACCATTGGTTCCTCTGATTAAGTTTTTATTTAAAACAATTCCACTTCCAACGCCAGTACCTAAAATAATGCCAAATACATTGTTGAATTTAGAAGCAGCTCCGTCCATGGCTTCAGATATTGCAAAACAGTTTGCATCATTCTCTATTTTTATTTTTTTATTTAATTTTTTTCTTAGGTCTTTTTCTAAAAACTTACCATTAAGCCAAACCGAATTAGCATTTCTAATCTTGCCTGTTTTGCTTGAAATTGAACCAGGTATTCCGATACCAAGCGGACATGTTAATCCAAGTTCATTTTCTGAAGTTTCCACAAGATTTTTTATGGCATCTAAAGTTTCAATATAATTCTTTTGAGGCGAGGGTATTCTTTTACGATAAACTATTTTATTATTTTTGATATTTAAACAGGCAATTTCTATCTTGGTTCCACCAAGGTCAATCCCAAGTTTGAAGGAATTTTCCTTCATTTATTACTTTATTTTAGCTTCTTTAAATATAACGTGTTTTCGGGCTTTAGGGTCATACTTTTTAAATTCTAATTTTTCTGGTTTTGTTCTTGGATTCTTTTTGGTTACATAATAAAAGCCTGTTTCCGCAGTAGAAACTAATTTTATTTGAATTGTTGCTGGTTTAGCCATGAATATCTCCAATATGAGCTTTATATGTTATAAAACTGATTATTAGTCAAGCTGAAAACATGATTTATTTAGGTTTTCGTTTTGATCCAGTCTTTCTTGTTTTAGGCTCTTTGCCCTTATCGTTGATTAAACTAATACCCATTTCAAGAGTAAACTCATCTAAGTTTTGTTTTTTTGGTATGCTTGCCCTTAATTTTTTATATTGCAAATATGACCCAAATCTTCCAGATTTGATTTCAATATCACCACCATTAGGATGGCTCCCAAGATTTATAATTGGTGGTGACTTACTCAACTTTTCCTGTATCAAATCATTAGCATGATTAAGGCCAATTGTAATGACTGTATTATCATGAGGCAATGAAACGTAAGTTGTTCCAAATCTTAAATAAGGTCCAAATCTTCCTATTCCAGCATAAATAGGTTTATTCTCTCCAGGAGGGTTCCCTAGATCTCTTGGCAACTCTAAAAGTAAAAGTGCAAGTTTTAAATCTAATTCATCAACATTAATTAATTTAGGAATACTTGTACGTTTAGGTTTTTTGTCATTGCCTAGTTGCAAATAAATTCCATAGGGTCCTTTTTTTAAAAAAACTTCTTCATTAGTATTTGGATCAATACCAAAAGATTTATCTCCGCTAAAACCTACACCATCGTTAGCGTCTTCATCATCATTTTGAGACAGTTTTCTAGTGTATTTGCATTCAGGATAATTTGAACAAGCGATAAAAGATCCAAATTTTCCAACTTTAAGTGATAAAGAGCCATTGGAGCAGCTTGGGCAACTTCGGTCGGCTATTCCATTTTTATCAAGACTAAAAAAATGGTTTTCTAGGGCTATATCAATTTTTTGAATAACGTCAGTTCTCTGAATTTCAGATGTATTATTTATTGCTAATTTAAAATGCTCCCAAAATTGTTGCAGTAATATTTTCCAATCTAGTTTTCCTTCTGATACTAGATCTAACTTTTTTTCAAGCTCAGCAGTAAAAGAATACTCTACATATTTTTCAAAGTAATTCTCTAAAAAACTTGTTACTATTCTTCCTCTGTCATCAGCAAAATATCGTGATCCATCTTTAAAAACATAACCCCTATCCTGTAATTTTTCTAAAATACTAGCATAAGTTGAAGGTCTTCCAATGCCTAATTCTTCAAGTTTTTTTATTATGCTTGCATCTGTATACCTTGGCAAAGGTTGAGTAAAATGTTGCTCGCTTATATTTTCTTCTACTTTTAAAACTTCACCGTTAATAACTTGTGGAATTATATTGTCATCTATTTCAGAAGTAATTTTATCATCTGCTCCTTCATTATAAATTTTGAGAAAACCATCAAAAATTACTGTTGAACCATTTGCTCTTAATAAAACTTGATTTTGTATATCACCTTTATTTTCACTTTCAATATCTATTACAGTCTTATTTATAACTGCAGACGACATCTGTGAAGAAACAGTTCTTTTCCAAATTAAATCATATAATTTAAAACCATCATCATCTAAGTATTTTTTTATATCTTGGGGTATTATTTTTATATTTGTTGGACGAATAGCTTCATGAGCCTCTTGAGCATTAGCAACTTTTGATTTGTAAACTTTATGTTTTTCTGGACAATATTTTTTTCCATATTTAACAGTTATCATATCACGTATTTCAGAAATACTCTCTTTTGACAATTGAACACTATCTGTTCTCATATATGTAATTAATCCAGTAGTTTCAGATCCAATATTTAGCCCTTCATATAACTTTTGTGCTGTCCTCATTGTTCTAGAAGCTGCAAAGTTCAATTTTCGACTAGCTTCTTGTTGCATAGTAGAGGTTGTAAAAGGCGCTTTTGGATTTCTAAATTCTTTCTTTTCTTCGTTTTTAATAACTTTTAAAACTGAATTATCAATACTTTGTATTGCCTCTTTTGCAGAAGTTTCAGTTTTAAGACTTAGCTTCTCTAATTTTTCGCCTTTCCAACCTACTAATCTAGCTTTGAAGGTTTTTTCTGATATTTGTTTAAGAATACTCTCTACTGTCCAATATTCATCTGAAATAAATGATTGGATATCAAATTCTCTCTCACAAATTAATCTTAAAGCTACAGACTGAACTCTTCCTGCGGATTTGGCACCAGGTAATTTTTGCCATAAAACTGGTGATAATTGAAAACCTATAAGATAATCTAAGGCATTTCTTGCTAAGCTTGCATTGATTAATTCTTGATCTAGCTTACGGGGTTTATTTATAGCGTCTAATACAGATGGTTTGGTTATTTCATGAAATACTACACGTTCAACGGGAATGTCTAACTTAATCTTTTTGTCATTTAAAAGCTCTAAAACATGCCATGAAATTGCTTCACCCTCCCTATCAGGGTCAGTTGCTAAAATGAGTTTATTTGCTGATTTAAGAGACTGCTTAATATCTTTTAAAAATTTATTGCCTCGTTCAAGAAGTTCCCATTCCATTGAAAAATTTTGATCTGGGTTTACACCATTTTTATTAGGTAGGTTTCTTACATGTCCAATTGTTGCCATCACATCATAATCAGACCCTAAGTACCTATTTATTGTTTTTGCCTTTGCAGGTGATTCCACAAGAACCAATTTCATTATATTAATCTTTCATTTAAAACTATAGTTTTGAGAGGATTGGCATTTTCAATTAATTTAGTCAACAATTACAATCAATATATCAATAATTACTCATGAAAAAACATTTGGTTCTTCTGATTTTAAAATTCTTATTAAGTTGTCCTTATGCCGAATATAAATCATAGTCATGACCAGAAATGAAAAAATTAGTTCATAAAATCCATAATATATGAAAGTGATAAAAGGCAAGCATGAAATAGATAGCAATGAAGCAAGAGATGATTTTTTAGATATTAAACATACTGCCAACCAACAAAAACAGATCAATATTCCAATTGAAGAATTTAAAGCAATAAGACATCCAAGCGATGTTGCTATACCTTTACCACCTTTAAATTTTAACCATATTGGATAGCAATGTCCCAAAACGCACCCTAACAAAAGCAAAAATGAAAGGGCATTTAAACTTTCTGAGTAATTTGAAAATGTAAATATCTTGATTACTAAATAGCCTTTAAGTGAGTCTAGCAATAGCACAAGAATTGCTAGAATTTTATTACCAGTTCTTAATGCATTTGTTGCTCCAATATTGCCGCTTCCAACTTGCCTTATATCTCCATATCCCCATAGATAACTTAAAATTAATCCAAAAGGAATTGAACCAACTAAATAAGAAATTGAAAAAAATGCTATAAAATAAATTATATTACTATTCTCAATAATTAATTGCATTGATAAATCTCTATTCCATCTTTCCAACTAGATAAAACTTTTCCTTGCATTGGCATACCCTCAAAACACGTGTTTGATGACAAAGATAACATATTATTAATTCTAACTACCCAACTTTTTTAAATATCGATAATACTAATCAACTTTATCCATTTAAACTTTCTAAATTATTATTATTATAAACATCTAGAAGTGACTGAAGGATCCAGCTAGCTGCAATAGCATCCTTTTTTTCATTTTTTTTCTGTTTAGAAATGTCAGAACTTTTTAAGATATTATCAGCCGCAATTGTTGAAAGCCTTTCGTCATGAAAACAAATAGGAATTTCAAAAACCCTCAAAAAGGCATATGCAAAATCTCTAGTTGCGTCACATCTTGGTCCTTGAGAACCATCCATATTGATTGGCCAACCTAGGACAATACCACCTATATTTTCTTCTTTTATAATCGATATTATTTTATAAGTTACTGCTCTAAAATTTTTTCTTTTTATTAGATTTAGAGGGTTTGCAAATTTAAGACCTTGATCACTTATTGCAACTCCTATATTTTTACTTCCAAGATCTAAGCATATTATCTTATGATTAATAATTTTAGAAAAAAAATTTACGTGATTGCAGATTGTCATTTCAAATGTTAACAAATTTAGTTTAAACAATTCCAAGGATATATATCATGCCTATTGATAAAGATATAGTTGCAAAAGTATCGAATTTAGCAAGAATTAAGATTAATAATGATCAACTTAGTACAATATCAAATGAACTTGAATCTGTGATTGAGTGGATTGATACTCTTAATGAGGTGAATACTAATGGGGTTGAACCTATTGCAAATGTTTCTGGTCAGAAGCTACCTTTAAGAGAAGATAAAGTTACAGACGGAGGTTATTCAGAAAAAATATTGAATAATGCGCCTGAAAAAGAAAGTGGTTTTTTTGTTGTTCCAAAGGTTGTCGAATGACTGAAATTACAAAAAAAACAATCCTTGAAATAAAAGAAGGATTAAAAAAGAGGGACTTCAGTGCTTTAGAAGTTACTAAGGCATTTATTTCTGCTTCAGAGAAAAATAAGAACTTAAATATTTATAATACATTTACTCCAGAAAAAGCCTTAGAGTCTTCTAAAATTTCTCAACAAAGAATAGATCGTGGAGAGGAAAGATTACTGGATGGAATACCTATTGCAATCAAAGATCTTTTTTGTACGAAAGATATTCTCACAACAGCAAGTTCAAAAATTCTGAGCAATTTTATACCTAGCTATGAATCTACTGTAACACAAAAACTTTGGGATGCTGGAGCTTTGATGCTTGGTAAAGTTAGTTGTGATGAATTTGCTATGGGTTCGTCAAATGAAACATCTTGTTTTGGAAATGTTATAAATCCTTGGTCAAAAAGAAATGGAAAAAACTTATCTCCTGGAGGGTCATCAGGAGGGTCATCATCAGTTGTATCTTCAGGATCAGCTTTAGCTGCTACAGGAACAGATACAGGCGGATCTATTAGGCAGCCTGTTGCATTTTGTGGTGTGACAGGAATTAAACCTTCATATGGAAGGTGTTCTAGATGGGGCATAGTGGCATTTGCATCTTCATTAGATCAGGCAGGACCAATAACTAAAACAGTTTCAGATTCAGCACTAATGTTGAATGTAATGTCTGGTTTTGATGATAAAGATTCAACATCAGCAGATTTAGATGTTCCAGATTTTACACAAACCTGTAATGATTTTAAATTAGATAAAGTAAAAATTGGTATTCCTAAAGAGTACCAAATTGATGGCATGTCTCCAGAAATTGTTAAATTATGGCAACAAGGATCTGAATGGTTAAAAGACAGAGGAGCTGAAATAGTTGAAGTATCTTTACCTCATACAAAATATGCACTCCCAACTTATTATGTTATAGCTCCTGCTGAAGCTTCATCAAATCTTGCTCGTTATGATGGAGTTAGATACGGATTAAGAAACTCTCAGGATAATCTTGATGAGCTTTATGCCTACTCTAGAGGTGAAGGTTTTGGTTATGAAGTGCAAAGAAGAATTTTGATTGGTACATATGTCCTTTCTGCAGGATACTATGATGCTTACTATAGAAAAGCACAAAGGGTTCGAAATTTAATTATTCAAGATTTTCAAAAGGCATTTGATAAAGTTGATGTTTTACTAACCCCAACAACACCTACTGCTGCGTTTGAATTAGGTTCACAGTTAGATCCTATAAGCATGTATATGAATGATGTATTTACAGTGCCTGCAAGTTTAGCTGGTTTACCCGCAATGAGTGTTCCATCAGGACTTTCTGAAGATGGGCTACCTTTGGGTTTGCAGATTATTGGTAATCAGTTTGATGAAAACAGTGTTTTAAAGATTGCAGCAAATTTAGAAAATCAAGCAAGTTTCCCTTTTCTAAATTAAATTTTGATAGAGAGATATTATGGAAAAATTTTTAATTAATGGTGAAAATGACAATTTTGAAATTGTTGTTGGCTTGGAAATTCATGCTCAAGTTAATTCTCAGGCAAAATTATTTTCAGGGTCTTCAACAAAATTTGGCTCTAAACCAAATGAGAATGTAAGTTTAGTTGATGCGGCAATGCCAGGTATGCTTCCAGTTATAAATAAGCATTGTATTAAACAAGCCGTAAAGTCTGGTCTAGGTTTAAGAGCAAAAATTAATAAATTTAGTATTTTTGATCGTAAAAATTATTTTTATGCTGACCTTCCTCAGGGGTACCAAATTTCTCAATACTCAGATCCTATTGTTGGTGAAGGTAATGTTGAAATAAACTTTCCAGATGGAACAAAAAAAAATATTGGAATAGAGAGGTTACACTTAGAACAAGATGCAGGTAAATCTTTACACGACCAACACCCTAGCAAATCGTATATAGACCTAAATAGATCTGGAGTTGCTTTAATGGAAATTGTTAGCAAGCCAGATATTACATCACCTGATGAGGCAGGCGCTTTCATTAAAAAAATTCGTTCTATTTTGCGATTTCTGGATACATGTGACGGTAATATGGAGCAAGGCTCACTGAGATGTGATGTTAACGTTTCAGTTAGAAGGGCTGGTGAGCCTTTGGGGACAAGATGTGAAATCAAAAATTTAAATTCCGTACGGTTTGTTATGATGGCTATAGTTTCTGAAGCAAAAAGGCAGGTTGAAGAAATCGAAAATGGTAATGAGATCATTCAAGAAACTCGTTTGTTTGATTCAGATAAACTTGAAACAAGACCGATGAGAAGTAAAGAAAATGCACACGACTATAGGTATTTTCCAGATCCTGACTTAATGCCATTAGAGCTAACTGATGATTTTATATCTAACATTAAAAGCTCTTTACCATTGCTACCAGACGAGATCAGGGTAAAATTAGTAAATGATTTTGGTTTATCTGATTATGATGCTTCTGTCATAAGTGAAGAAAAAGAAACCTCTGATTACTTTTTTATCGCGACTGAAGGAAAAGATGGAAAGCTTGTTTCAAACTGGTTAACAACGGAATTGTTCGGCTCTCTAAATAAAAATAGTTTATCCATAAACAATAGCCCAATTAAGCCAAAACAATTAGGTGAGTTAGTGGGCTTTATTTCTGATGGAACAATTTCTGGCAGAATAGCAAAAGATATATTCGCTGAAATGTTTGAAACTGGTTCAGATGCGTCTTCAATTATTGATGAGAAAGGTTTAAAGCAAAATTCAAATTCAGAAGATATTATAAAAATGATAGATAACGTTATTAATAATAATCAAGACAAAGTTAATGAATACAAAGGTGGAAAAGATAAATTATTTGGTTTTTTTGTAGGTCAAGTAATGAAAGATAGTGGTGGTAAAGCTAATCCAAAAATGGTAAATGAAATATTAAAAGCAAAATTAAATTAGGCTTCTTTCTCTAGCTGTCATATTTACTTTGTCGCTCGAATACCAATACGGGTTAGGGCTATATAGCTTAATCAAATAATCAATAAATGATTTAATTTTTGGGGATAAATATTTCTTTGATGGATAAACAGCATAAATTGGATCTTGTTCAACAACAAATTCGTCAAGCAAACTTATAAGTCTTCCATCTCGTATTTGTCTTCCTGTAATATACCCTGAAAGCATTGCAATTCCACCTCCATTTATAGCTGATCTCAAGATATGTTCACCATTAGTCATGCTAAGATCACCATTCATTCTCATTGTATAAGGTTTCTTGCTAATTTGAAAATGCCAGTCATTATATACACTTCTGCCTCTGTAAGTTATTAGTCTATGTTCCAATAGATCTTCAGGTTTTTTTGGATAACCCCTTTTTTCTAAATATGATGGACTTGCGACAATAGTTCTATTCCCTGGCGCTATTTTTTTTCTGATTAATGTTGAGTCTTCAAGTTCTGTAAATTTTATTGCTACATCAATCGACTCTTTGATAATATCTATATTTCCTTCATATGTAATCAACTCAACTCTTAATTCAGGATATTTATCCATAAAATTTGGTAAATGTGGCGATATGTGGCGAGTTCCAAAGGCTTGAGGCGAAGCAATTTTTAGAAGTCCCCTTGGATTATTTTGTGAAGCATTGACTAAAACTTCTCCTTCTTCAAAAGCATCTAAAATATTAATTGCTTTCTCTAAATAAGCCTCACCAATGTCAGTTAAGGAAATTCTTCTTGTTGTTCTATTAAGGAGACGAACACCTAAGTAATCTTCTAAAGAAGAGATTTGTTTAGATGCAGATGAGGGAGAAATGTTAAGCTTATCAGCTGCTCTCCCTAAAGAATTTTGCTCTGTAATTGCGATAAAAACGCGAATATTAGAAAGTACGTCCATATTAAAAATAATTGAAAAAAATCAGTACTTATTTAGTACTGATTAATATTAAAGTCAAAATTTATTTACCAAATATATGCTTATTATATATTTTTCAATATTAATCATTTCAATGTTTGTTAAATTTATATATATATATAATGAAGTGATAATAATGAGGAACCGGGATGAAATATTATAATTTAGGATTTGTAATTATAATTTCTTTATTGCTTTCAGGTTGTATTGGACCTTTGTATAATCCGTACCCACTGTCAAAAGTTGTTGCAAAAGTTGGTCCACCATTAAAATTAAGTGGCATGTCTGTGGAAGAACAGATTAATGCCGAAATTCTTGCAGAAAAAAAAGAGAATGTAGAAGATGCAACTCTTACTGATGATAATACAAGTTCATTAACTGATAGCACTGATGTTGTAGAAGATAGTTTTAATGAGCTAGATATAGAAGTTATAGATGCCAAAACTATTGTTGCAAAATGGGATCTAAATGTTAATGAAAATTTAATTTTACCTCCTCTTGAAATTGTTAAAGCTGTCAATGAAAAATGTTTAAATGGAAATACAGCCCAGTTAATAACTTTTTCATCATCAGAAGGTACAGCAGAAGCGAAATATAAATGCTGGTAATATAAATTATAAATTCAAAAATAAATTTTTTAAATTTTCTTTAATTTCAGATAGTTTTTGTTTTAAAAATTGATTTTCATTTCTAAGTTTTTTTAATTCATCATTGAGAAAATTTATTTCCATCTGGTATCTATTTCTTGAATTATCTATTTGCATTGCCATGCATTGATTATATTTGTTTATTTGAAAGGCACTATCGCCTTCAAGAATGCATTCATTAGCTTGAGCTTTTATCAAAATTAAGAATGTAAAGGATAATACAACTAAAATTTTTAATCTTTTCATATGCTCTCTTATTTAATTTAAAATGGAAATCTCGAATTTGAATTACTTCTGTATATTTTAAATTCTTCTCCTTTTGCAAGTGGTATACATGTAAATTTTGGTGGGATTATATTTATTGAATTTAAATCTGAGCCAGTATTTTGAGCTTCGGCAAAACACTCCTCTGCAGATGAAAATCTTAAACCACTATCAATAATATCGTTACCTAAAAACCAAATAATAAGAAATTCAATCAATGCTTACTCCTTAGTAATAACATAATATATACATGTTCTAAGTAATAAATAAAATTTAATATTTCAAAATTTTTGATACTTGACCTTTAAAAAAATCATAACCAATAAAAAAAATATTATTCCTTCTAACCCCATTATAAGTGTCAGTAACTGCGTTGAAAAATTATTGGACATAAATGAAATATTTAATGTTCCGATTGCACCACTTCCTATTGCAATTGTTAATAAACTAAAAGTCGATGATCTTAAAGAAGGATTTGAATATAAATAAACAATACTGCTTTGGAGTGCTGAGTAGGAAGATGTAACAAATCCAGCAAAAAACAAAAGTATAACTAATAATACTAAATTTGTTGAAATCGCAATCGAACTAATAAAAACAAAAAGTAAAAAGAGGGTTAAGCAAAAAAATAATTGTTTTCTAATTGGTGGAAAAGCAGATATTAATACGCCACCAATAAAGGCTCCTAAGCCTTCAACAGATACAATTATTCCAGTATTAAAAGGATTTATTGCAAACTTTTCAATAACTAGTATTCCAATTAAAGAAAGAAATGGTAGACCAAAAATATTAAATAAAGGTGTAAGGAGTATGACAGTAATTAGCATTGGTTTTTTTAGTACTTCAGAAATTACTACTGAGAACAACTCTCTAAATGAACTTTTTTCATTTGAAAATTGATTATTATCCTTTTCGTACAAAATTAGGTAAGTAGAAAAAAAATATAAAACAGATAAAAATAAAAAAATAAAATTTGGTTCTAAATAAGTAAGAAAAACACCTCCTGCAATAGGCCCTATTAACCTTGTTGCATGAGTAGATAATACGTCAATGGAAACTCCTGAAGAAATTAAATGATCAGGTAAAGCATCCCCTAACATCCTTCTCCTAAAGGAAAAATCAACACTCCATAATGACCCACTAAGAGCAGAGATTAGGAATAAACCAACTAATTCCAAATTTAAATCAATTAAAAAACTCAAGAAAACTATTAAACTAAACAAAGAACATATACTTGTGAAATATATCATTACTTTTTGGCCAGAAAATAATGAGCCTTTAGCACTAAAAAATAAACCTGTTGCAGCTAGAGAAAAAAATCTAGCTGTCATTATGTATCCAACTATTGCTGCATTTCCAGTTAATTCCCAACTTAGAATTGAAAATGTTAGAAATTCAAACCACCTTGATATGCTTGTTAAGAAACCAGCAAAAAATAATTTTCTAAATGATTTAAATTTCCAAATATCGTAAGTTAGTTGAAATCCCATTTATGAGTTCAAAAAATTAAATCAGTATATTCAGGCTTACTATTTAACTGCAATTTATATTCTGTAGGATTTGAAGAACTTATGACTTTTCCTTTCTTGACTACAAAAATCCGAGTAGGTTTTAGCCTTAACGCTTCAATTTTATTTTTACACTGAAGGATTACTAAATCTCCGTAAGACCCTTTTTTAAGTCCATATTTTTCTATATGTAAAACTTTTGCAGCAGTTGTTGTAACTGAATCAAAACATGAAATCATTTCATTTACACCTGTCATTTGTGCGACATGTAGGGCCATATGAGCAACTTCAAGCATATCGTGTGACCCTAGAGGGTACCATGGGTCCATAACGCAATCGTGCCCAAAAGCCACATTTAACCCTGCTTTAATTTGTTCAGGAACTCTAGTCATGCCACGTCTTTTAGGATAAGTGTCATGTTTCCCTTGAATAGTTATGTTTATAAGTGGATTGGGAATAACATTCATTTCAGCTTCAACCATAAGACCGATTAGTTTTGAAAAGTAATAATTATCCATTGAATGCATAGAAGTGAGATGTGATCCAGCAACTCTGCCTTTCATATTAAGCCTATTGGTATGAAGTGTGAGAGTCTCGATATGTCTTGAATTGGGGTCATCACTTTCATCACAGTGCATATCGACAAGCAAATTTCTTTTTTCAGCTAATTCACATAAAATTTTAATTGATTCTGATCCTTCAACCATAGTTCTTTCAAAGTGTGGAATGCCACCAACTACATCAACACCCATATCTAAAGATTTAATTAAATTTTTGTGGCAATTAGATCTTAAAAGTCCATCTTGAGGGAAAGCAACTAATTGTAACTCGATATAATCTTTCATTTCATCTTTTATTTCGAGCAAAGCTTCAACTGCCAGTAAATTATCACCAGAAACATCAACATGAGACCTAATTATCAGGGTACCTCGAGCAATAGCCCATTTACAAAGCTTTCGTGCTCTATTTTTAATCGCATCTTTAGTTAACGTCGGTTTTAATTCTCCCCAAAGCTGAATGCCTTCAAGAAGAGTTCCTGATTGATTAACCCGAGGCAATCCATAGCTTAAAGTTGCATCCATATGAAAATGACTGTCAACAAATGGTGAAGTTACAAAGTAATTTTTAGCATCAATTTCTGGACAGCCAATTTTTGGAATATTATTGGTAATATCCTCAATTAAACCATTTTTGATAAAAATATCCTTGCTGTCACTATTCCCTAAATTACAGTTTCTAATGATTAAATCTGACATAATAACACCTCTAATGTCTTTCTCCTCTTCGGAAAGGAATTAATAACGCTCTTGGATAACGTGTTCTTTTTGAAGCAACTATCATAGCCGCTATACTTAAAATAAATGGTAGCATTAAAAAAAACTGATAGGGAATAAATGCTCCTGCAAGCTGCTGTGCTCTAACTTGATACGCATCTAAACCAGCAAATAAAAGAGCGCCAAGCAAAGCCCTTTCTGGTTTCCATGCAGCAAATATAACTAAAGCAATTGCAATCCAACCACGACCATTAATCATCCCAAAATAAAATGCGTCAAATGCAGACATTGTCAAATAAGCGCCTCCAACTGCCATTAATGAACTACCTAAAATAACTGACAAGGTTCTAACTAACAGTACATCGATGCCTTGTGCTTCAAGAGCCATTGGATTTTCACCAGCCATTTTAATGGACAAACCAAAAGGTGTAGAATTTAAGAGCCAAAATATGATAATTACGGAAGCAAAAGCAATATATGTAAATGGTGTATGTTGAAATAGGGCTTCACCTAAAAATGGTATTTCTGAGAGATAAGGAATATCTAATTTTTCAAAAGGAATAATTTTTGGTGGTGTTGTTGAGCTTGGCAGAATAAGCCTAAAAGAGAAAAACCCTATTGAAGAAGCAAGCATTGTAATGCCAATTCCAGTAACGTGCTGTGATGCTCCAAGATAAACAGTAAATATCGCATGCAAAAAACCAAACAAAGCACCCATAATTGCAGCTAAAAGTATTCCTGAATATAAATCCGCTCCTAAGTAAACTGCTGTCCAACCAACCATTGCTCCGAGAGACATTATTCCTTCAATTCCTAAGTTCAAAACCCCTGATCTTTCACAAATTACTTCACCTAAGGTTGCAAAAATTAGTGGGCAGGCAATTCTTATTGTTGCAGCCCAGAAGCCCGCGGTAAAGAAAATTTCTATAAAGTCAAAAATCATTTTTTAAGACCTGAAAATTTAAATTTATATTGGTTCATTACTAAACTGACTAAAACGCATAAGATAGTTATTGCAACTATAACATCAGCTAAATAACTTGGAACATTCATAGACCTGCTCATGGCATCTGCACCAACGTATATAGAGGCTAGGAAAATACCTGAAGCTATAACCCCAATTGGATGTAGGGCCGCAAGCATAGCTACTGCAATTCCCGCGTAACCAAAACCTGGGGATAAATCCAAAGTCAAATATCCTTTTAAGCCTGCAGTTTCTGTTACCCCAGCCATTCCAGCCATTCCCCCACTTAATAAAGCAACTATAAAAATAGTTTTTAAAACAGGGATGCCAGAATGTTTTGCAGCAGATGAGTTATATCCTACTGCCTTAATTTGGTAACCAATTAAATGTTTAGAGAGAATTATCCAAACTAACATTGCAAATAATATTGAGAATATAAAGCCCAGATGTAATCTTGTTCTTGCAACTATTTGCGGTAAAACACCTTGGTCTATAACAGAAGCACCTTGAGGCCATCCTAGGGACATAGGATCCTTCCATGGGCCTTCTAATAGATAACTTACTAGCAGAATAATAATAAAATTAGTTAAAAGAGTAGAAACAACTTCATCAACTTTAAAATAATTTTTTAATAAAACAAGAGGTAGAAGAAGAAGCCCTCCAGCTATTGCCCCGACTAAAAAGAGAAAAGGAATCATCAAAATTGACGGTAATTCAATAAGACCTGTACCAAAAAAAGTAACAGCTAAGGCACCTGCATAAAGTTGCCCTTCTGCACCTATATTCCAAAACTTAGCTCTAAAAGCAATGCTTGCAGCCAATCCTGTTAAAATAAGTGGAGTTGCTCTAGAAAGTGTTTCAGCAATAGCATTTCTTGAACCAAACGAACCAATTAAAAGTTCTTTGAGTGAATCGACCGGACTTACTCCTGCTAGAAATATAAAAAAACATGATATAATTAATGAAACAAATACAGCAATGAAGGGGGAAAGAATTTGTATTCTTACATTCCTATTTTCTCTTTCCTCAAGTCTAAAATTAATCATTTTAAAAGCCTTCACCAGACATCATCATACCTATTTTTAACTTTTCAATATTTGAAGATGTAAGCGGATTAGAAAGTTTACCATTATACATTACGCATATTTTATCAGATAAAGTTATTAATTCGTCCAAATCTTCTCCAATAATTATTATCCCATTACCATTTTTTCTTGCCTCTAAGAGCATTTTATGAACTGCAGCAATTGCCCCTTCATCTAGACCTCTAGTAGGTTGACAAGCAATAATAAGTTTTGGTTTACGGTTAAGCCACTTTCCAATTAACAATTTTTGAACATTTCCTCCAGATAGTAATCTTGAAGGTTGATCTATAGACTGGTATCTAACATCATTCAGTTGGCATATTTTGCTAGATTTTTCTTTGCTTTTTTTAGATTTAATAAATCCAAAATTGTTAACAATTTCCCTATTGCTGGTTTCAGTCATTATTGCATTTTCCCAAATACTCATGTCACCAACAAGGCCATCTTTATTTCTATCTTCAGGAATATAAGCAATTCCTAATTCCATAAAACTTTTTGCAGAAAATGTATTTATTTCTTTATTATCAAAAAATAGTTTTCCATTTGTAGGTTTAACATGACCACTCAAAATTTTAGCAAAATTTTGCTGACCATTTCCTGCAACTCCAGCAATACCAATAATTTCTCCCCCAGATAACTCTAAATTTAAATTTTCAATTTTTACATCGAGATCTAAATCAGTTTCATAAAAAATATTTTCTAACTTTAAAATTTTATTTAAAGGCAAGGATTTGGTTTTTTTGGGGTATTGGATTTCTTTTCCTACAATTAATGATGCAATCGATTTATAATCAGCTGACTTAGTGAGCTGCTCTCCAGCTATTTTCCCATTTCTTAGAACGATTATTCTGTCACTTATTGATAATACTTCATGAAGTTTATGAGAAATTAAAATTACAGAAAGGCCCTGTTTAACCATATTATTGATTGTTTTATAAAGAGCTTCTGTTTCTTGGGGTGTTAATGCAGCTGTTGGCTCATCAAGAATTAGAAGCTCACAGTCTTTGTATAAGGTTTTTAAAATTTCTAACCTTTGCTTTTCGCTTACAGATAAATCTGAAACCATAGCATTAGGATTAATTGGTAAATTGAACTTATCAATTAATGAATTTAATTTTTCGATCGAGGCTTTTTTCGATAAATCCAAACTAAATAGAGATTTATGCCCAATTATTATATTTTCAAGAACAGTTAAATTGTCTGCAAGAGTAAAATGTTGATGAACCATCCCTATACCCAAAGAGATAGAGTTTCCAGTATTGCCAAATGTAAGAGGTTTATTTTTAAAATATATATTTCCTTTATCTGGCATGTAGTGGCCAAATAAAATATTCATAAGTGTTGTTTTACCTGCTCCATTTTCTCCTAAAATAGCAAGGATTTCACCTTTATTTACCGAAAAACTAATGTCGCTGTTGGCAATAAGGTTTCCAAAAAACTTTGATATAGATTCAACTTTTAAAATAGGTTGCATAGTATTTTTTAGCCACCTTTATTAAAAAAGTGGCTAAAACATTTATTAATTAGAAAGTAGATTTAGGTTCAGAATCAATAATCTCTACTGTAAATTTTCCTGCTGTAATGTCGCTTGCAAGGCTTGCGACTTGAGATTTTACTGAACTAGGAATTTTATCTTCAAACTCATAGTATGGTGCAAGAGAGGCTCCACCTTTTGCCATCATGGTCCAATGATGATATTCTTCTGCTTTAAAATTGCCAGCTTTTGTCAAGCTTATTGCATTATTAATTGCAGATTCCATATGCCATAACGCTGAGGTTACTACAACGCCTGTCCCGTTTTCTTCTTTATTCATGTCGTTGACATTTCCAAAAGCAAGTATACCTTTTTCTCTGCAAGCATCAACAACGCCAGCTCTTTCTGCATACATGATATCAACACCTGCTTCAATTTGAGCAAATGCTGCTTCTTTTGCTTTTGGTGGGTCGTACCAAGAGCCAATAAAAGTTACTTTAAATTGAATGTCAGGTTTTACAGATCTAGCGCCATTCATAAAGGCATGAAATAATCTGTTAACTTCACCAATTGCGTAACCACCGACCATACCTATTTTTTTTGCTTTAGTCATATTTCCCGCAATAATACCCATTAAATAACAAGGTTCATGAATGTAGTTGTCAAAAACTGAAAAATTATTGCCATGAGGCTTAAAAGGATCTCCCATTAAAAAAGCAATATTAGGATAATCATCAGCAACTTTTCTTGCTTCTTTACTAATACCAAAAGCTTCTCCTACAATTAGTTGAACGCCACTTTCACAGTATTCTCTTAAAACTCTTACGTAGTCAGTGTTAGATACCTTTTCAGAAAAAACATAATCGATCTCTCCACTTTTCTGTGCTGCATCAAGTGCTAAATGAAGTCTTGCGTCCCATTTTTGCTGAATAGGTTGAGTGTAAATTCCAGCAACTTTAATTTTATTGCCTGCGAAAGAAGGAAAGTTTGATAAAGTAGCTAGTAACGCAGTAGCACCAATCGAAAACTCCCGTCTATTAATAAAAAGTTTAGCCATAGTTTTTCTCCCTTAGTTAAAATTAAAATAAATAAGCTCTACTAAATTATAATTTATTTTTGCTAAAGTTAGTCTACGAAAATGTTATATAGTTTTATATAGAATTACGAATCTTTTTTTTAAAAATCATAAAAAATATTCAATTATTTATATTTAAAACTTATCTGTATTTTAAAAAATAAATAGGTTAAACATCTTTTAACATTAATTTTATGAAGGGTAATTACATTGTCATTAGCAGATATTAGAAAAGTTGTTTTTCAAATAGATGAAACTCACAAGGAAATGGAGAAAGTGATTAGTAGTCCACCAAAAAAAATTATCGGCGCTGCAGTAATAAAAAATAAATTTTCAAATAAGTATGTTGAAAATTTAGAACCTCTTTACGACATTGGCGCAGAAATTGGAGGTTATTTAGCAGAAAGATGTGTAAGCATACTTCAAGTAAAACCTGAAGAAATTGAGAGTTATGGTAAGGGCGCTATTGTAGGAGTTGATGGTGAAATTGAACACGCTGCTGCTCTTTTACATCCGAGATTTGGCGCTCCAGTGAGATCTGCTGTTGGATCAGGAAAAGATATTATTCCATCTACAAAAAAAATTGGCGGTCCAGGATCTGTTATTGTAATGCCTATGACTAATAAAGATAATATATGGGATTTTGATTTTATGGATGCAGCTGAAATAACAATTCCTGATGCACCCCAATCTGATGAGATACTGATTGCTGTATGTTTAGGCATAGGTGGGAGGCCTCTTAAAAGAGTTAAACCTGATTAGAAAGGAAAATATAAATGTTTAAAGCAATTATTCTTTTGAAAAAGAAAAATGAAGTTTCATCTGAAGATTTTAAAAATTGGTGGATTAATGAACATTCTTCAAAGGCTGCGATGCTTCCAAAAATTAGGAAATTATGTTTTAACCTTGTTGAAAATGATAGTGATAATGCTTATGATGGTGTCGCAGAGCAATGGTTCGATAGCCAAGAAGACTTTGAAAATGCCTATGCTAGTGAGATTGGAAAAAAAGTTGCTGCAGACTCCATAAGTAATGTCTTGAAAAGAGACAGGCTTTTTGTAAAGGAACATAATATTGTTAATTAACATTTAAACCTAAAGGAGGAGTAGTTGAAAAATAGTGCAAATAACTCAGCTGGTTTAAGAGGTCAAGTAGCAGGTGAGACAGAACTCTGTACTGTAGGGCAATCCGGAACTGGATTAACTTACAGAGGATATGAAATTACCGACTTGGCTGAAAATGCAGAATTCGAAGAAGTTGCATTCCTTCTATTGAAGGGCCACCTGCCAAATAAAACAGAGTTAAGTAATTATAAAAACAAGTTAAAACAACTCAGAAAATTGCCTCAAGAACTAAAAAGTGTTTTAGAGAAAATTCCTTCTAATAGTCATCCAATGGATGTCATGAGAACTGGTTGTTCAATGTTGGGATGCCTTGAAACTGAAGAAAAATTTGAAGAGGAGGATGATAAGATTGACAGAATGCTAGCTTTATTTCCTTCGATTATTACATATTGGTATAAGTTTAGTCATGAAAGTTTAAGAATCGATACTGTAACTGATGATGAAACAATAGGTTCTCATTTTTTGAACTTATTACATGAAAAAAAACCATCTGAATTATTCACAAAGGTAATGAATGTATCATTAATATTATATGCAGAACATGAGTTCAATGCATCTACGTTTGCTGCAAGGGTGTGTGCTTCAACATTATCTGATATACACAGCTGCATTACAGCTGCCATAGGAACTTTAAGGGGGCCACTTCATGGTGGTGCTAATGAAGCGGCCATGGATTTAATTGAGAAATTCAAAAATCCAGATGAAGCTGAAAAAAAGTTATTAGACATGCTTCAAAGAAAAGAGAAAATAATGGGTTTTGGTCATGCTGTCTATAAAGAGAGTGATCCAAGGAATAACGTAATTAAGAATTGGTCTGAAAAATTATCAAATGAAGTAAATGATAACGTTCTTTTTCCTGTTTCTGTAAGATGTGAAGAGGTTATGTGGAGAGAAAAAAAATTGTTTTGCAACGCAGATTTTTTTCACGCATCCGCTTATCACTTCATGGGAATACCAACTAAACTTTTTACTCCAATTTTTGTTATGTCTAGAATTTCTGGTTGGGCTGCACATGTAAAGGAGCAAAGAAATAATAATAGAATAATAAGACCCTCAGCAGATTATACAGGGCCTGAAAACAAAGCTTTTATTAAAATTGAAGATAGATAATTAGAAGGTAATATATGTCATTAAATGTAGATTATAATTTACGTCCTGATTACGATAAAGTAATCAAAAATATCGCAGACTATGTGATAAATTATGAAGTTGATTCTAAAGATGCCATCGAAACAGCTAGAAATTGTTTAATTGACAGCATTGGTTGTGGTTTATTAGCTCTTCAATTTAAAGAATGCACCAAACATTTAGGACCTATTGTTGAGGGTACAGTTGTACCTAATGGATCTAGAGTACCTGGAACAAATTTTATTATGGACCCTGTGAAAGCTGCATGGGATATAGGCTGTGTTATTCGATGGTTAGATTACAACGATACTTGGTTGGCAGCAGAGTGGGGACACCCATCAGATAATCTTGGAAGTATTTTAGGCTTATGTGATCATCTATCCCAAAAGAGGGTAAAGGATGGCTTAAAGCCAATTTACATGAAGGAAATTTTGGAATTCATGGTTATGGCTCATGAGATACAAGGTGTTCTTGCAATTGAAAACTCTTTTAATAGAGTTGGTTTAGATCATGTTTTATTAGTTAGAGTTGCATCAACCGCAATATCAGCAAAAATAATGGGTGGTAACGAAGAGCAGATTAAGTCCGCGATTTCTCATGCGTGGGTTGATGGATCATCATTAAGAACTTATAGGCATGCACCAAATGCAGGTTCTAGAAAATCTTGGGCTGCGGGTGATGCCACTTCAAGAGGAGTGAGACTAGCTGACATAGCTTTAAGAGGAGAAATGGGAGTTCCCGGTGTCCTCACAGCTCCTCAATGGGGATTTTATGATATTAGTTTTAATAAAACTAATAAAGATCAAAAATTGAAAGATAAAGCAGATCAAATTTTTAAGTTTAATCGAGATTACGGTAGCTATGTTATGGAGCACATTCTCTTTAAAATTCAATATCCTGCTGAATTTCACGCACAAACTGCAGTAGAAGCTGCTGTAAAATTACATAACAATGTTAAAGATAAATTTAATGAAATAGATAAAATTGTAATTAGAACACAGGAACCTGCGATAAGAATTATATCAAAAGTAGGCACTCTCGCTAATGCTGCAGATAGAGATCACTGCATTCAATATATGGCAGCCTTAGGGTTAATTTTCGGTGACTTGAAAGCTGAATTTTATGAAGATGACTTTCATAAAGAGCATCCATTAATCGATAAACTAAGAGACAAAATGGAAATACAAGAAGATAAACGTTTTTCTGCTGACTACCTTGATCCAGAAAAAAGATCTATTGCTAATGCAATCAAAGTTATTTTTAAAGATGGAACTTCTACAGAAGATATTGAGGTTGAGTATCCAATAGGTCATAAAAGAAGAAGGTCAGAAGGAATTCCTCTTCTAGAGAAAAAATTTTTAAACAATCTTAACACATGTTTTGATGAAGAAAAGTCAAAATCTATATATAGTCTTTGTACCAATCAACAAGCACTTGAAAAAACAACGGTGAATGAATTTATGGAGATGCTTGCTAAATTGTAAGAAAATTTTTATGAAAATAACTTATAATTTGACAACGATTATTAAAATTGAGCAGTATTAAATTTATATTTCTTTATGGGGATAAAAAATGAAACAAGAGGGTAAGAATTTAAGAATTAATGGTG
Organism: uncultured SAR116 cluster alpha proteobacterium; assembly: GCA_902522415.1. Lineage (GTDB taxonomy): Bacteria > Pseudomonadota > Alphaproteobacteria > Puniceispirillales. Next base: position 73,503 of record CABYVI010000001.1, read on the forward strand.
ACAGATTATGGGACTCTATTATGGAAATGGCCAAAATAGGACCCGGAATTGCAGGTGGAAATAACCGTCAAACCCTTACGGATGATGATGCTAAAGGTAGAGAGCTTTTTAAAAAATGGTGTGAGAGTGCGGGTCTTGAGATGGGTTTAGACACAATGGGTAATATGTTTGCTAGAAGAGAAGGTACTGATCCAAACGCCCTTCCTGTAATGGTGGGAAGTCACTTAGATACTCAACCTACTGGTGGAAAATATGATGGTGTATTGGGTGTTTTAGGAGGGTTGGAAATAATTAGAACTTTAAATGATCTTGATATTAAGACTAAACACCCAATTGAAATTGTAAATTGGACCAATGAAGAAGGAACACGTTTTGCTCCCCCCATGCTTTCATCTGGAGTTTTTGCTGAAATGCACACTGAGGATTGGGCTTATAATAGAGAAGATGCAGAAGGAAAAAAATTTGGTGATGAGTTAAAAAGAATTGGTTGGAGAGGCGAGGAGCCTGTTGGGGAAAGAAAGATGCATGCCTTTTATGAACTCCACATTGAGCAGGGACCAATATTAGAAGACGAAAACGTAGATATTGGAGTTGTGACACATGGTCAGGGATTAAATTGGCTTCAAGTAACTCTTCATGGGAAAGAATCTCATACAGGTTCTACACCTATGCCAAAAAGGGTCAACGCTGGTTTGGGGATGGCAAAAATAACTCAGCTTGTAGATGAAATTGCTTGGTCACACGCTCCCTTAGCAGTAGGTGCAGTTGGGCATGCTGATGTTTATCCAAACTCCAGAAACATAATTCCTGGAAAAGTTGTTTTCACAATTGATTTTCGTCATCCTAAAAAAGAAGTAATTCAAGATATGGAAGATAGGTTAAGAAGTGGAGCTGCAAATATAGCTGATGAAATAGGTCTAACAATGGAAATAGAAAAAGTAGGCAATTTTGATCCTGTTGAATTTGATAGTAATTGTGTTGAAATGGTTAGAAATGCAGCTAAAACGCTTGGTTATTCGCACATGAACATAGTTTCTGGTGCAGGACATGATGCTTGCTGGATTAACAGAGTAGCCCCTACTGCGATGGTAATGTGTCCTTGCGTTGACGGATTGTCACATAACGAAGCTGAGGAGATAACCAAAGACTGGTCTACAGCAGGAGCTGATGTATTGTTCCATGCTGTTGTAAATACTGCAGAAATAATTGATTAAATAAACATTGGAGGGAAAAATGAGTACAGTAATCAAGGGTGGAACAATTGTTACTTCTGATTTAACATATAAATCAGATGTTTTAGTTGAAAATGGGAAAATATCCTCAATTGGAAAAAATCTAAGTGGTGATAAAGTTATTGACGCAACTGGTTGTTATATAATGCCAGGGGGCATCGATCCGCATACTCATATGGAGATGCCATTTATGGGAACTTTCTCTGCAGATGACTTTGAGTCTGGCACAAAGGCAGCTGTTTCAGGCGGTACAACTATGGTTGTTGATTTTTGTTTGCCTTCACCAGATCAATCCTTATTAAGTGCATTAAATGGTTGGCATAATAAGTCAACTAAAGCTGTTTGTGACTACTCATACCACATGGCAATTACTTCATGGAGAGAAGAAATTTTTAATGATATGGAGGAAGTAGTTAAGAATAAAGGCATAAATACTTTTAAACACTTTATGGCTTATAAAGGTGCTTTAATGGTTGATGATGATGAAATGTTTGCGTCGTTTCAAAGATGTGCTGAGTTAGGTGCAATGCCGTTGGTTCATGCTGAAAATGGTGATGTAGTGGCTGCGCTTCAGAGCAAATTACTTGCAGAGGGAAATAATGGACCTGAAGGACATGCTTACTCAAGACCGGCTGATGTAGAAGGTGAAGCATGTAATAGAGCAATAATGTTAGCTGATATGGCGGGAGTGCCTTTATATATAGTTCACGTATCTTGTGAACAAGCTCACGAAGCAATAAGAAGAGCAAGACAAAATGGTAAAAGAGTTTTTGGGGAGCCCTTAATTCAACATTTAGTTCTGGATGAAGGAGAATACCAAAACCCAGATTGGGATCACGCTGCAAGAAGGGTCATGTCTCCTCCTTTTAGAAATAAACTACATCAAGATTCATTGTGGAATGGCCTTGCTGCTGGTAGTCTTCAAGTGGTTGCTACAGATCATTGTGCTTTTACTACTGAGCAAAAAAGAATGGGTATAGGTGATTTTACAAAAATACCCAATGGAACTGGAGGTTTAGAGGATAGAATGCCAGTTTTATGGACGTATGGTGTTGGAACTGGAAGGCTTACAATGAATGAATTTGTATCTGTAACTTCTACTAATATTGCAAAAATTTTAAATGTATATCCAAAAAAGGGAGCTATTAGAGAGGGTTCTGATGCTGATATTATTGTGTGGGATCCATCCTCTGAAAAAACCATAAAAAGTGAGACCCAGCAGTCTGTCATAGACTATAACGTTTTTGAAGGAATAAAAGTAAAAGGGTTGCCTAGGTTCACTCTTTCTAGAGGTAGAGTTGCTGCAGAAGAGGGTAAAGTAGTTGCAAGTCCAGGAGATGGTGAATTTGTTTCAAGAGAGCCATTCTCAGATGTAAATAAAGCTTTATCAAAATGGAAGGAATTGACATCTCCAAGAAGAGTCGAAAGAAAAGCTGAAAATATGCCGGCTGGTGTTTAGGTTTTTATGAAAAACGCCATAATTTCTGCGGAAAAATTAAATTTAATTTTTGAAACTGCTGATGATGATGTTGTTGCTTTAAAAGATGTTTCCTTAAATATTGATAAAGGGGAATTTGTATCATTTATTGGTCCATCTGGATGTGGAAAAACTACTTTTTTAAGGGCAATAGCTTCTTTAGAAAAACCATCAAGTGGAAACCTTTCGGTCAATGGACTGTCACCAGAGGAGGCTCGAAAAAAAAGAGCATACGGTTACGTTTTTCAAGCAGCTGGATTATATCCTTGGAGAAACATATACAGGAATGTAAGTTTGCCACTAGAAATAATGGGTTATAAAAAAAATGAGATACCTGGGATTGTTGAAAAAGTTTTAAAACTTGTAGATTTAACCGGTTTTGAAAAAAAATTTCCTTGGCAGTTATCAGGAGGAATGCAGCAAAGGGCTTCTATTGCAAGAGCTCTTTCTTTCGATGCTGATATTTTGTTGATGGATGAGCCATTTGGTGCACTTGATGAAATAGTCAGAGATCATCTAAATGAACAACTTTTGAAATTATGGAAGACTACAAATAAAACAATTTGTTTTGTTACTCATTCAATTCCAGAAGCTGTTTATTTATCAACTAAAATAGTAGTAATGTCCCCTAGACCAGGGCGTATTATAGATGTTATTGAAAATACCTTGCCTACGGATAGACCTTTAGAAATTAGAGATAGTAAGGAATTTATATCAGTATCTCAAAGAGTTAGGGAAGGCCTTCGATCTGGGCATAGTTATGAGTGAAAATACTTTTATAAATTATTTTAAAAATAGTTTTCTTCCTATTTTATCAATCGTTATAACTATTTTTGCTATCTGGTATATTTTTACAGTTTACTTAAACTCTTCTAAACAAATTGATGCTTACGAAAGAAAGAAAATAGATTGGGAGTTTAGTGATTTAGTTCGTGATACTATGTCCCAAAAAAAACCTCTATTACCGGCTCCCCATCAAATAGTATCAGAGATGTGGAAAACAATTTTTATGATTAAAGTTACTTCTAAAAAGTCATTGATTTTTCATAGTTATGTAACACTTTCATCTACTTTATTAGGTTTTGCCATTGGAACTATACTAGGTATCATCCTAGCAGTTAGCATAGTAGAAAATAAAGCAATGGATGCGTCATTAATGCCTTGGATCATTGCTAGCCAAACAATACCTATATTGGCAATTGCACCTATGATAATAATTATCTTAAATGCCTTTGGTTTGTCAGGATTACTTCCAAAAGCTCTAATCTCAACTTATTTAAGTTTTTTTCCAATAGCGGTTGGGATGGTAAAAGGATTAAGAAGTCCAGAAATTAGTTATTTAGATTTAATGCATACCTACAATAGTTCAAGGTTAAATGTCTTTTGGAAACTTAGGCTTCCATCATCAGTGCCTTATCTTTTTGCTTCAATGAAGGTTGCTATTGCAATTTCATTAGTTGGAGCCATTGTTGGAGAACTTCCTACTGGTGCTGTAGCTGGATTGGGTGCGAGGCTATTAACAGGATCTTATTTTGGTCTCACTATTCAAATTTGGTCAGCACTTGTTATGGCTGCAATACTTGCAGGCACTTTAATATTTATACTAAATTTTATATCAAGAATAACACTTAAGAGAATGGGTGTTCAGGAATGAATAAATTTCAAAAAGTTCAACAAGTAATTGCTTCTATGATGGCTCTTTTAGCACTTCAAAGCTCTTTCTTTTATGCTTTTAATAACCCAGCCCTATTTATTATATCTTTAATAGCACTCTTAGGAGTAATTCGTATTTTCTATGATTATTTAAACAATGGTTTATTTGATTTTCTTTTTAGTATCATTGGAATGACTATTTTGATGATAAATGTTTATGAGTCACCACCTAATGGATATTGGCCACTTTTAATTTCTGTTTGGCTTTATGGCTGGTTGGCTGTTGAAAAAATTACTCATGAAAAGAAAATTGCTCCATTTTATAGGAAACTATTTTTTATAGCAGTTCCTATTTTTTTTGGTGCATGGATTTTATTTGCTTGGGAAGTAATAACAATTGGTCTTAATATACCTATGGTAATTCTTCCTTCACCTAGTTTGATTTCTATACAATTTGTTGATTCATTGGACACATTATGGGATGATTTTGTTCAAACCTTTGTCAGGGCTGCCTTGACTGGATATTTAATTGGATGTGGAAGCGCTTTTATTGTAGCTATTTTAATTGATAAGTCACTTTTTTTAAGAAGAGGTTTATTGCCTATTGGTAATTTTATTTCAGCAATACCAATTGTAGGCATTGCTCCTATTATGATAATGTGGTTTGGTTTTGACTGGCATTCAAAAGCAGCAGTTGTAGTAATTATGACTTTTTTTCCTATGTTAGTAAATACAGTTACAGGGCTCTCAGTTAATAATCAAATTGATAGAGATTTATTAAAGACATATGCTTCATCTTATACTCAATCTTTGATATTAATGAGATTACCAGCTGCTGCACCGTTTATTTTTAATGCATTAAAAATAAATTCTACGTTGGCCCTTATAGGTGCAATTATAGCTGAATTTTTTGGTTCCCCCACAGTTGGTTTAGGTTTTAGGATATCTGTAGAAGTAGGAAGATTAAACCTTGATATGGTGTGGGCAGAAATTGCTGTAGCCGCTCTTGTCGGCTCTGCAAGCTACGGTGTTATAAGTTTTGTTGAAAAAAAGATAACATTCTGGCATCCTTCAAATAGAAAAACATTAGAAAACTAAAGGAGACAAATTAATGATAAAATATTTAATAAGTATTTTGAGCTTTTTTATCTTTGTATCTACAAGTGTTGTAGCCTCAGCTGCTGATAAAGTGACACTTCAATTACAATGGTTTACACAGGCTCAATTTGCAGGCTACTACGTGGCTCTTGATAATGGATATTATTCCGATGAAGGCCTCGATGTAACAATTAAACCTGGTGGAGTTGATATTTCGCCACCACAAGTTATGGCAGCTGGTGGAGCCGACGTTATGCTTAACTGGATGCCATCTGCATTATCTGCTAGAGAAAATGGTGTTCCATTAGTAAATATAGCTCAGCCTTTTAAATCATCCGGTCTACAGTTAACTTGCAGAAAAGACACTGGAATTAAAACACCCCAGGACTTTAGAGGCAAGACAATTGCTGTTTGGTTTTTTGGAAACGAATATCCATTTCTTTCATGGATGTCTAAACTAGGAATTCCTACAAACGGTGGTTCCGATGGAGTTACTGTTCTGAAGCAAGGTTGGACTGTTGATCCACTTATCCAAAAACAAGCTGATTGTATTTCTACAATGACATATAATGAGTATTTTTTAGTCCTTGATGAAGGTTTAACACCAGACGACCTTGTCAATTTTAAGTACGAAGATGAAGGTGTGGCTTCTTTAGAGGATGGTATGTATGTCCTTGAAAAGAATTTGAACGATGCTGCATTCAAAGATAAAATGGTTAGGTTTGTTAGAGCTTCTATGAAAGGTTGGAAATGGGCTGAAAAAAATCCAGATAAGGCTGCTCAGATAGTTATGGATAACGAAATGACTGGTGGAACTGACCTTAGGCATCAAAAAAGAATGATGGGCGAGGTTGCAAAACTTACTGCAGGATCAAATGGAACACTTTCTCCTGCTGATTTTGATAGAACAGTCAACAGTCTTCTTGCTGGTGATTCAGATCCTGTTATCACTAAGAAACCTGATGGTGCTTGGACACATGCAATTACTGATGTTGCTTTAAATTAAAAGAAATTGTTAGTTAGTATTTAGCTAACAGTTACTTAAACATTTATAATAAAATTCAAAGGGGCTAAAAATTTAGCCCCTTTATAAATAATAAAGTAAAATTAGAATATAAGATTATATATTTATGTATGATAGATTTATTTGAAAAAGACTCTCTATTCTCTCTTATGGAGAGGGCAAGAACAAAAAGAGACACTCATTGGGGGAAAAAAATTACTTATTCTAGAAAGGTTTTTATACCCTTAACAAATATGTGTAGAGATACATGTGGATATTGTACTTTTGTAAAGGATCCCAATTCACCTGAAGCAAATATTTTAAGTCCAGAACAAGTTATGAAAATTGTTAAATTAGGTGAAAGAAAAGGTTGCAAGGAAGCTTTGTTGAGCTTGGGTGAAAAACCAGAACTAAAACATAATCAAGCAAAAGAAAAGTTAAAATTACTTGGATTCACTAGTATGGTTGATTATTTAGCAGAAATTTGTGAGATGATTATTAATGAATCCTCTTTGCTTCCACATGTTAACCCTGGAACTATGAGTGAAGCTGACATACTCCTATTAAGACCCTTTTCTGCTTCTATGGGTATGATGTTAGAAACAATAAGCAAACGTCTAAATAAAAAAAATGGACCTCACTATGCTTGCCCAGATAAAGTTCCACTCCAAAGAATTAGAACATTAGAAAGGGCTGGAAAAAACAAAGTTCCATTTACAACTGGTTTACTGATCGGTATTGGGGAAACTTGGAATGAAAGATTAGAAGCATTGAACTTAATAAACAATATTCACAGAGAATATGGTAATATTCAAGAAGTCATAATACAAAATTTTCAACCAAAGCCAGATATAGCAATGTCAAGTCATCCAACCCTTGATATAGAAGAAATTTTAAAAACAATTGCAGTTGCTAGAATAATTCTTTCACCAGACATTAGTTTGCAAGCACCACCTAATCTTCATCCAGAGCATTTATCTTATTTAGAAGCAGGTATTAACGATTGGGGAGGAATATCTCCCCTAACGATAGATTTTATAAATCCTGAAATGGAGTGGCCTGAGATTAATGATTTATCTCAAAGAATGAGTTTTAAAGGCTATAAACTTCGAGAGAGATTAACTGTTTATCCAAAATATATATACGAAAAAAAGAACTTTTTAAGTTCAGAAATTAGAACTCAAATTTCAAAGATGGATACTAAAATTGCTTGTTGAAATTATAATATAAAAACATGAATGAACTAACTCAAAATATTTTTAGTGATCAAAACAAAAATTTGAATTTTGTATTAAAAAAATCATCAACTTCAATTAGTAAAATTTTGTTAAAGTCTTTAAATGGAATTGAAATAAGTGAAGATGAAGGAACATCATTATTTAAAGCAAAAAACAAAGATGATGTAAATGCAATATATCTTACAGCAAAACATTTATGCAGATTAGTGAACAAAGATAAAGTTACATTTGTGGTTAATAGAAATATTAATTTTACAAACGTTTGCCATATGGGTTGTAAGTTTTGTAATTTTGCAAAAAGGATGAAAGATAAAACTTCAGAGTGGCTTGACTTACATGAGATTGTTTATAGATCACAAGAAGCTTGGGATAGAGGTGCAAGTGAAGTCTGTATTCAAGGAGGGCTTCACCCTAAAATGGATGGTGAGTATTACTTTGATATAGTAAAAGCTATTAAATCTAAACTCCCTGATATGCATATTCATGCATTTTCTCCGTTTGAAATATGGTATGGATCCTCAAAAACAAGAATGTCATATAAAAGTTTCTTATCTGAACTAAGGAAAATGGGCTTAGGTTCAATACCCGGAACAGCAGCAGAAATTTTAGATACAGAAATTAGAAAAAAATTAACTAAAAATAAGTTGAGCACTGAAAAGTGGGTTGAAATAATTAAAACAGCTCACTCTGTGGGGTTAAAGTCTTCGGCTACAATTATGTATGGTCATATTGATAGTGCAGAAAACTGGAGTTCACATATATCTCTTCTTAGAGAAATTCAGAAGGAAACAGGAGGATTTACTGAGTTAGTACCATTATCATTTGTTTATGAAGATTCCCCTTTATATACACAAAATCAAGATATTGTAAGAAAAGGTCCCACTGAAGAGGAAGTTAATAAAATGCATTCCGTTTCAAGAATCATGTTACATGGTTTTATTGATAATATTCAGGTTTCATGGCCAAAACTTGGATCAAAAAGAGCGCAAGAACTTTTAAATATGGGTGTTAATGACTTAGGTGGAACATTAATGAATGAAAGTATTTCACGTGCTGCTGGAGCTAAAAATGGTCAAGAGATTACAGCCAGAGAAATTTCAGATATAATTCGTGATGCAAACCTTACTCCTGCCAGAAGAAACACACTTTATGAAATAAAAGAAGTTTTTGAAAATCATAATCCAATTGACATACCTCCTTTAGTTGAGCGAAATGGCTTTGACCCATTGTCATTTCTAAATACATAATTAAAATTTTCTATAGTTTGAAATGAAAAGTGAAAATATAACATTAATTGCGGGCGGAGTAGGGGGTGCCAAACTTGCTGAAGGATTAGATGCAATAGAAAGTATAAACTTATCTGTTATTGGTAATATTGCTGATGATGATACATTTCATGGTTTATGGGTTTCACCTGATATAGATACTTTAACTTATTCTTTAGCAAAGGTAATCAATAGAGAGTATGGATGGGGATTGTCAGATGAGACTTTTAATTCTTTATCAACTTTATCAAAATTAAACGAAGCTACATGGATGACACTTGGGGATAAAGATTTTGGACTCCATATTTATAGAACTATGAGAAGGAATTCAGGAAGTAGACCCTCTGATATTGCTAAGGATATTTCAAAAGCATTTGGAATAAAATCAAACATAATACTACCAACTGACGATATTGTTCAAACAAAATTATTAACATCTATAGGTTGGTTAAATTTTCAAGAATATTTTGTAAAAGAAAAATGCAAGCCTCAGATTAGTGAAATAAAGTTCGAAGGAATTGAAAAAGCATTACCAACAAAAGAATGCATTGAATCACTTCAAAATGCAGACTTAATTATTATAGCACCATCTAATCCACTTGTAAGTTTAAACCCTATAATTCAATTACCAGGCATAAGAGAAACTTTAATTAGGGCTAACGCACCTAAAATTGGTATAAGCCCATTTATTGGAAATAAAACTATTAAAGGTCCTGCAAATAAAATGATGGAAGAGCTTGGAAAGAAGCCAAATGCTATTGGATTCGCAGAAATTTTTTCTGATATAATAGATCTATATTTTATTGATAAAAGTGATAAAAATTTAGAAGAAGACATTCAAAAAATGATTAAAAATACAATTTTCACTGATATTTTGATGAAAAATCAAAAAGATAAACTTAATCTTGCATTATTAATTTTAGAGGCAAGTGAAAAATTAAAAAGATAGTTAATGACTGAATTGTACGATAATTTACTAATTACAATTCCAATAAAAAACTTGAAATTTACCAAATCAAGATTGGGGGAGATCTTGTCTCTAAACCAACGAATAAAAATTACAAATTTTTTATTATTCCAATTAATTAGCAAAATAAATAATTTAAAAAAACACTTTGATAGAGTTATAAACATTGCCTTAATAACTTCTAATAAAGTATCAACAGATTTTATTAATCAAAATAAAATTATAATTATCTCTGATGCTGGGTCAAAATCATTATCTGAAGCTATTGTAATTGCGAAAGATTTTGCCTGTAAAAAAAAATATAGAGCTCTGTGCTTTTTACCTGTTGATTTAGAGAAACCAACAGAGAAAGACTTAAAAAAATTTATTTCTCCACCATATCATTTAAATGAAATGCGAATATGTCCATCTGAAAATTTTGGAACAAATGCATTATTAATTTCTCTTCCAAATGATTTTGAATTTAAATTTGGTAAAAATTCATTTCATAAACATATTAAAGTTGGGTCTAAATTAAATTTAGAAAAAAATATATTTAGGCTTGATAGTTTAACCTTTGATATTGACGAACCAAAAGATTTGACGCAAGCATGGTTTAGTATGAATCATATTTCGAAAATAAATACTCCTAAAATAATCTTTTAATATTTTTATGAATCCGAAAGTATCAATCTTTGCTTTAGAAAATTTTCCCGAAATAAAAAAGGGTGATGACCTTAGCAAAATTATTATAAATTGTATTTCTGAGAGTAAAATAATCTTAAATGATGGTGATGTAATATGTATTGCTCAAAAGGTTATATCAAAAGCTGAAGGGTGTATTTATAATTTAGATGATATGCAACCTTCCGAAAAGGCAATTACATTATCAAAAAAATTAAATAAAGATCCAAGAAAAATTGAAATAATTCTAAAAGAAAGCAAAAATGTAATCAGAGCTTTTAAGCACAGAGATCAAAATGAAGGAGTGATTATTTGTGAGCATAAGTTAGGTTTTATTTCTGCTAATGCTGCAGTTGATGAGTCAAATACTGGAGAGAGCAATACAGTTATCACTTTGCCTAAAGATCCCGACTTGAGTGCAAAAAAAATAAGTGATTATATTTTTGCAAAATTAAAAGTAAATGTAGGAATTGTTATAACAGATACATTTGGAAGACCGTGGAGGTTAGGACAAGTAAATGTTGCTATTGGTCTAAATAAAGTTCCAGCTACTATTGACGAAAAAGGTAAATCTGATATTTCTGGTAGAAGTTTAAAGGTAACGGAACCTGCTTTTGCAGACGAAATTGCGGCTGCATCTGGTTTAGTTATTAAAAAAGACTCCAAAACCCCAGTAGTAATTCTACAGGGACTAATTTGGAAACAAACAGATAGCAAATCAAAAGATTTAATAAGAAAAGTAGAAGAGGACATGTTTAGATGACAATTACAATTATTGGAGGAACTGGACCTCAGGGTAAAGGTCTTGCAAAAAGATTAGCTTTATCAGGCCATAATATAATTATTGGATCAAGAGACAAAGAACGAGCAGAAGAAATAAGTGACGAATTGAACCAACTGTTGCCCGACAAATTTAAAAATATAAGAGGTTTTGATAATAAAACTGCTGTTTCAAAATCAACTGAGTTTGTAATTTTATCTGTTCCATGGTCAGGTCATAATGCTACTTTGGAGTCTTTAAAACATGATTTAAACGATAAGATTTTGATAGATATAGTGGTCCCACTTGATAGTAAAGATCCAAAAAAAGTTGATATGCCTAATGAGGGATCAGCAACAGAAGCCGCCCAAAAAATAGTTGGTGATGATGTTCACGTTATAGGTGCACTTCATAATGTTTCTGCACATATTTTAAATAATCTTGAGTGTGATATAAATTGTGATATTCTTGTTTGTGGGAATAATTTAGATGCTAGGTTGAAAGTTATAGAATTAATAAAAAAAGGCTTAAAAACTAATGCTTATAATGCCGGTGATATTTTATCTGCAAGGTGTATTGAGGCAATAACACCAATTTTAATAAGAATTAATGTTTCAAAAGCAGTGCCTTTTACAAATGCGGGAATAAAAATTTGGTCACCCTCTGAATAAATTAATACTAAATTATAAAGGAGATAAAAATGGAATTTGCTATTACTTTTAAAGGTTTTGTTGAGCCTAATAGGGCTAAATACCTTGTCAGACAAGCAGAAGAAGCGGGTTTTACTTATTGTTGGTTTTACGACAGTCACATTTTATGGCGAGAGAGCTTTGTTGCTATGGCAATGTGTATTGAACATACTACAAAAATGAGGTTTGGACCATGTGTAACAAATCCTAATACCAGGGATTGGTCTTTAGCAGCTTCTTTGTTTGGTTCACTAGCTAAGCAATCAAATGGTCGTTTTGATATTGGACTTGGAAGAGGAGATAGCGCTGTCAGAGTTATGGGCTTAAAACCAGCTCCTTTAGCTCGTTTAGAAGAGTTCGCCCATGTTGTAAGAAAACTTGTTAAAGGTGAAGAGGCTCAATATGGAGAATGTCCTGAACCTGTAAAATTTCCTTGGGCATCGGGTTATGAATTGCCTATTTGGGTTGCTGCTTATGGGCCAAAAGCTCTTTCATCCGCAGGAAGGGTTGGTGATGGTCTTATATTACAGATTGCTGAACCAACGATTACAAAGTGGTTAACTGATCAGGCAATAAAAGCAGGTAAAGCAGAAGGGAGAGACATGAGCAATTACAAAGTCATGTCTGCTGCACCAGCTCTTACTGGTTCTATGGATGATGCAATTGAAAAAGTTAAATGGTTTCCTGCTATGGTTGGCAACCATGTTGCTGATATTGTTGAAAAGTATGGTTCAGATACAGATGAAGTACCAGAAAGTTTAACTTCGTACATAAAAAATAGAAAAGGATATGATTATTCTAAGCATGGACAGAGTGACAATGCCTATCTTGATTTTATTACAGAAGATGTAATTAAGAGTTTTTGTGTTTTAGGTTCGCCTGAAGAGCATATTAAAAAGTTAAATGAGCTTAAAGCCTCTGGTGTAACTCAATTTAATATCTATTTAGATAGTGGTGATGAAGAAAAAGTTATCGCTGATTATGGTGAAAAAATAATACCAGCTTTTACTAAATAAAAATGGTGATTTTAAAACTTTATTGTTTTAATATTTAGATTATGTAAATGTAACAAGTTTAATTATAAGGATAATTATATGCCAGACTCAACAATTGCACCTAATGATCTTAGTTCTTTTTGGATGCCTTTTACCGCAAATAGGAGCTTTAAGAAAAATCCTAGATTATTAGCATCAGCTGATAGAATGCACTATAAAACACCTGAAGGAAGAGAAATACTTGATGGTACAGCCGGTCTGTGGTGTGTTAATGCTGGTCATAAAAGACCCAAAATAGTTGAGGCTATCCAAAAACAAGCTGAGGAATTAGATTTTGCACCAACCTTTAATATGGGGCACCCTAAAGCTTTTGAATTAGCGAACAGACTAAATAACTTGGCACCTGATGGCCTTGATCACGTGATGTTTACAAACTCTGGATCAGAGTCAGTTGAAACAGCTTTAAAAACTGCAATTGCTTATCATAGGGCTAAAGGTGAGGGTCAGCGATTTAGGCTTATTGGAAGAGAACGCGGTTATCATGGTGTAAATTTTGGTGGTATTTCAGTTGGTGGTATTGTTGCTAATAGAAAAATGTTTGGAACCATGTTAGCTGGGGTTGATCACATGAGGCATACTCACGATCCTGCAAGAAATGCATTTAGTAAAGGACAACCCGAACATGGAGTTGAATTTGCTGATGATCTGGAGAGAATTCTGGCATTACACGATCCGTCAACTGTTGCAGCAGTAATTGTTGAGCCAGTATCAGGTTCTACAGGTGTTTTGATTCCTCCCAAAGGTTATCTTAAAAAGTTGAGAGAAATTTGTGATAAACACAATATATTATTAATATTTGATGAAGTTATTACAGGATATGGTAGGCTAGGTGCGCCATTTGCTGCCCAGTACTTTGATGTTATCCCAGATATGATTGTTTCAGCTAAAGGTTTAACCAATGGTGTTCTTCCTATGGGGGCAGTGTATGTGAAAAAACACATACATGATGCATTTATGCATGGACCAGAGCATTTAATTGAGTTTTTCCATGGCTATACCTACTCAGGTCATCCTATGGCATGTGCAGCTGCCTTGGGTACATTAGATACTTATGAGGATGAAGGGCTTCTAACTAGGGCCTCAGAATTAGCTGACTATTGGGAAAATTCAATTCATAGTTTAAAGGGTCTACCTCATGTAATTGATATTAGAAATATTGGTTTAGTTGGTGCCATTGAACTTCAAGGTATTCCTGGTGAGCCAACAAAAAGGGCAATGGATGCTATGCAGAAAGCTTTTGATAAAGGACTTTTAATTAGAACTACAGGGGATATTATAGCTTTATCACCACCATTGATTATTGAAAAGTCAGAAATTGATCAAATTTTTGATACTGTCTCTAGTATTCTTAAAGATTTAAATTAAAAGTAAGTTAATTGAACAATTCCCTTTCAATAGAGGAAATTTTTAACTTAGTTAGAGATACTCTTAATAGAGCAGGGTCCTCATCTCATCAATCAGAGGCTGTAGCAGATACAATTTCCAGGGCTGAGCGTGATGGTTCTGTTTCTCATGGTTTGTTTAGATTGCCGGGATACTTTGCTTCTTTGAAAAGTGGAAAAGTTAATCCAAATCCTAACCCTAATATCAGTCAAATAACAAAGGCAGTCTTGAAATGTGATGGTGATAGATCGTATGCCCCATTGGTTCATAAAAAGTTTCTTAATAATTTAGTTAATGTTTCTAAAGATATAGGAGTTGGCATTTTATCTATTAATAGAGTGGCTCATTTTGCTTCTCTATGGCCGGAAACTGAGATATTAGCTGAGAATGGATTAGTTGGTATTGCATGCACCTCATATATGCCAGCTGTAGCTCCATTTGGTGCAAGTGAAAAATTATACGGAACTAACCCTATATCTTTTGCTTGGCCAAGAAAAAATGAAAATCCAATTGTTTTTGATATGGCAACTTCATCCTTAGCTCTTGGAGATGTTCAAATAGCTGCTAGAGATGGCCATGATTTACCAATAGGTACAGGTATTGATAAAGATGGTAATGACACAACAGATCCGAAGAAAATATTAGAGGGTATGCTTCTTCCCTTTGGCGGATACAAAGGTTCTCATTTTGCTATGATGATAGAGTTTCTAGCTGGTCCTCTAGTAGGAGAGACAACAAGCTTTATCACTAAGGAAAATAATATAAATGATGGAGGCCCGCCATTGGGCGGACAATTTATTATGGCTCTAGCTCCAGAAATCATTTCTGACTTAAATGATTGGGATAAAAATGCTGAGCCTTTTATTGAAAAATTATCATCTTTTGATGGAGTAAGAATTCCTGGTAAGAGAAGGCATGATAATCGAAATAATATAGAAAAAGTAGAGGTAAATCCTGAACTTCTCAATAAAATTTACTCGTTAAAATAATCTATTTTCAATGGATAAATCAAATAACAATTTTGACATTAGGCCATGGGGTAGTTTTAAAGTAATTGATATTGGTCCAAATTACCAAGTTAAAAGAATAACTGTTCTACCTGGCAAAAGGTTGTCACTTCAAAGTCATAAGCATAGGAAAGAGCATTGGATTGTAGCAAATGGAAATGCAGAAGTTGAAATTAATGGTGAAATAACATGCCTCAGAATTTCTCAAAGTATTGATATACCTCTTGGTTCGATCCATAGATTATCGAATAATACAAACTCTGAACTTATAATAATTGAAATTCAATTTGGTGAGTATTTAGGGGAAGATGACATTATACGTTACGAAGATGATTTCAATAGAGTTTAACTATTTTATAGCAACAAGATATGAATGATTTTCTTTTTATCCTCAAATGGTATTTTTTTGGCAGATTTAAGATCGGACGTAAATCTAGAAAAATTAAAGCATTAGCTGATTTTAATAATGCCTTAGGATTTCTTCAAAAGGGGTCTTTAATTATTGATGCTGGGGCTAATGTTGGGGAATTAACAAAGTTATTTTTGGATAAAGGGTTTAAAGTTCATGCATTTGAACCAGATACAATTGCTTTAAAAGAATTAAAAAAGAAATGTGAAATGTCTAAAGAACTTAAATTATACGAGGCTGCAGTTGGATTAAAAAACGAACTTCAAAAACTTTATAGGTATAGAAAATTTGATGAAAGCAATCCTTATTCTACCCAAGGTTCTTCCATGTTAGATTACAGAAGTGGAAAAAATAAACCTTTCATTGAAATTAAAGTTATAGACTTCATAGAGTATTTAAAACAACAAACAGATAATATTTCTTTACTTAAAATGGATATTGAAGGAATTGAAATAGATATTTTAAATAAAATAATTGATGAGGATCTTCATAAAAAAATTAAATTTATATTTGTTGAAACTCATGAAAGATTTTCACATTCACTTGGTTTAGAAACAGCAAAATTAAAGTTAAGGATAAAAAAATTGAAAATCAGAAATATCAATTTAGACTGGGTTTAGGAAAATTTTTTTATTAGAAAGAATTCATTGTTGAATTTATTGCATAATTTCAGATTAAGTATTTTCATAATTTCATGGGTCTGTGCTTTTTTATCAATAATAAATAATCAGAATATTATTGTAGATTTTGGAGTTATTTGTTTTGGATTATTTATATTTATAAATTTATTTTTTTTAACTTTTCAAAGTTATTTTATAATTATTATCTTAATTATATTATCTATTTTCCTTTTTAATAGTTTGCCTTCATTAAATGACCTTTTTGAGGCTGGTAGATTTGTTTTAATTTTTGCAGGTTTAATACCAACAATGAACCTTGTAAAATCTGCTGCATTACATGTTAAATCAATAAAAGAAACTCAGAAATTGCTTTCATTGTTATCAAGTAAGAATTCTTCATCAGGATTCCAAATTACAGGGCATTTATCTGGTTCAATCATGAATACTGGTGTTTTTCCTATGCTTGCTGCCTCAATACCATTGGATAGTAATTTAAATTACAGAAAAAGAGTTGCGGAAGCATCAATTCGAGGAATGGCTTCGTCTGTTGTATGGTCACCTTTTTTTGTGGCATTTGCAGTAGGACAAGTCTATATTGATAATTTTAATTCCTGGATGGGTCTTGCAGTAGGACTGTTCATAGGGTCTTTATTTTCAATAATTTCAGTTTTTTTATTAAATAGAAGTTTAAATTATAATTTATTTAAAGCCTCATTAAATTGTTTGAGACCTATTTTTATATATCTATTTGTAATTATGTCCATAATTGTGGTTTTTGCTTTAATCTTTAATTTAACAGCTTTATCAGCAGTTATTTTTATAATGCCAATTTTGATAGGTTTATATTTTTTACGCTCTCCTATTGAATTGAAACTCATTTTTACAAATACATTTTCCTTAATGAGAAAAAACATTGATGATATTGTTATAATTACCTTGGCTATGATGATAGGGTTTCTTATTACTAATGCTGAAAATAATAATTTATCTTTCGAAATATTTAATATCCAAAATATCCCAGATTTTTTGATTTTTATTATTATACCTCTGACAATGTGTTTCTTTTCTATAATTTGCATACATCCAGTCATAAGCAGTACTATTTTATTAACTATTTTTAGTAGCAATATTTTTGATATTAATCATGCTTTGTTAATGCAGGCTCATTTAATTGGATGGTGTACAGGAACTTTAAGTTCTGTTGCTTCATTAACTGTTATAACTTGTTCTAATTTATTCAATGTGGCTTCACTGAAAATAGCATTTGGTGAAAACTTATTTGTAGTAATTCTATTTTCTATTTTTGGCGGCGGTATATTAGGAATTCTGAATATTATAATCTAAAATCTTAAATTAAATTATAAAGAGTTCCAATCGCTAAGTATAAGAAAACAACAGCACAAATCCTGAATATATATTTTTTAACTATACTATTTGTATATTTGAAAATTTTATCTACAGCTAAAGCGCATATAAAACACCACAGTATTGACGAAGAAATAAATCCAAAAAAGAAAATAAAGTAGTGATAGGTTTGAGGTTCAGATATTCCTAAAGCACCAAAAGAACTGCCTAATGCTGCCCAATATGCAATATTTTGTGGGTTGGTAATTGATAAAAAAACACCAGATTTTATAGCATTATTATTTAAAGTTTTTGATACAATTATTTTTTTATATTTTATATTTGAAGATATAAAGGAATCATAAGCTAAATACACAAGATAAATTATTCCAACAATAGATAGAGGGTATTTTAAAATTTCAATATTCAATAAAATTCCTATACCTAATAGTCCTAATATAGCCCATAAGGAATCTCCAGCTAAGGATCCAATTTGTACGTAAAGAGCAGGAAAGAAACCACCTGAAATGCCTCTTTTGATAGTCTCAGTGAAAACAACTCCGGGAGCTGCATTAAATAAAAGACCAAGAAAAAATGCTTGTATAAAAAATAACATTGAATTTTACATAACTCTTGATTAGATTTTTTGCAAACATAACTATAATTTTAAATAATGAAATTTAAACTATACTAAATTGTCAATTTCTCTTTAATAGTTTAAACCTAAATGAAGTTTTTTGGAGGCAAGATGAAAAATTCTAAAACAGTTTTAATTGATAAAAATCCTGGAAGGAATGCGCAAACTTATGGGATTGCTAGAGAATTAAATACTGACCTTGATCTTATTCATGAACCTTCAGTTGGTGTAATCGGAAATAAGGGTGACTCACAATGTTATATTGGTGTTGAGAAAAAAGTATCTGTTATTCACGAGGCTCTTAGGAATAGAATAGGAAAAAATATTGATCAACTTCAAATGAGATTGGTTCAGCCAGAGTTTACAGTTGCAACTTCAGATGGAATTAGAAATGGCACCAAAGAAATGCGTTACTCATTAATAGGTAGAGAAGTTACAAATGATTCTATTTGTGAGCATCTTTCTGCTAGCGGATTAGAAGGAACTATTGCAGTGGTAGCTTGCGATAAACCTCCAGTTGGAACACTTTCAGCTATACTAGAACATAATAGACCTGCAATTATTATGTCTGACGGCTCTATAAGACCAGGAATAGATACCGTGACACAAGAACCTATAGATATAATTACAAGCTATCAACTAGCAGGAAGTGACGATGAAGAATTAAAAAAACGAATAGCTTGTGAGGCTTGTCCTGGGTATGGAAGTTGTGGTGGTATGTTTACATATAATACAATGCAAACATTCATAGGGGTCGTAGGAATGCAACCACTTCATATGGTATCTCCTGCTTCAGAGGACGTCAGAAGAATAAAATACTTTCCTAATGAATTAATAAATTATTTAGATAATTTAATTAAAAAAGACATTAAACCGAGAGACATAGTAACAAGGGACTCAATTAGGAATGCAATTATTGTTTCAATGGCCGTCGGTGGTTCGACCAATGTTATGCTTCATGCACCAGAATTAGCTAGAGCTGCTGGGTATAAAAGTTTTGTAGATGATATTATGAGCCCAGATGAATTTAACCACTTATCGGAAAATATTGTTCCTGTCGTTATCAATGCGAGACCTTTTGGAGAATATTCTATGGTTGATATTGATGCAAAAGGGGGCATTCAAGTTTTTGTAAAAGATCTTTTGAACGCTGGGTTATTAAATGGTGAAACTTTAACATGTACTGGGGACACTCTAAGTGAACAACTTGATAAACTTAATCCTAGTTTACCCGATGGTAAAGTTATCTATCCTGTAAAATTACCTTTTAAGCCGACTGGAGGACTGAGAGTATTAGGGGGAAATCTTTCACCTGAATACAGTGCTGTATTAAAGTTAGCTGGTGTAGAAGGTGGGCTAGAAAATAATATTTTTAATGGTAAAGCAAAAATTTTTGATGGGGAGCAATCACTTCTAAAGTCTCTTGAAGAAAGTCCAAATAAATTTAAAAACTTAGATATGATAATTGTAAGGTATGAAGGTCCAGTGGGTGGTCCTGGCATGCCAGAAATGTTAGATTCAACTTCTAGAATTACATCACTTTGCAGAGAGAGAAATATTATTGTCGGTTTGATGACAGATGGGCGGTTTTCTGGAGGGTCTGTAGGATTAGTAATTGGACATGTTGGACCAGAAGCGGCTATTGGTGGTCCAATAGCTTTAATAGAAGAAGGCGATGATATTATCGTTGATTTAAATAAAAATGAAATTAATTGTACCCAATTGTCAGATATTGATACGTATAATCATCGTAAAGATATTTGGAATGAGGAAGTATCAGAAAATAATGGTTTCCATCCCTCTGTAGGTGAGGCAGACACAAGACTTTTAAATAGGATGAGATCTTCTGCAGTATCAGCAATTTTTGGAGCAGGTATGCATCCAGATCGAAAACTATGGATCAGCAACCCAAGAATAGCTCAAAAGAATTTATTTATACCAAAAAATAAATTTAAGTAACAGACTATTATTCAGACTTTTAGTTTAGTGCAATGTGTATGGTTTATTTTTATTAGATGGTGTATTATAAAAAATTTCATCTGATCTTATAGGAAGAATAAAGTTATTATTTTCTAATTGTGAGGAAATATTGATACATTCTCTAAATCCATCATAAATATCACTTTCTGCTAATAGTTTGGATAATTTTTTTTTGCCTAAAGTATCATTTCTATTTTGTATATTTGATAGAATACTTAAAAAATAATATTCAGTTTTACTCAGACAGTGATAACACGATGGGAATTTATGAAATTGCATTGAATTATTTGTAATTATTAATTTCATGATTTTATCAAGGGATTCTGAAATTGGATCTAAGTTAAAATTTCTTAGCCCCATTTTTATCCTTGAATTGGGGTCAACTTTTTTATCAAAAGAATAAAGCCAAATTCGCATTGCCCAAATCAATAAATTTTCTGAAAAACTTAAATTTTTAATCTCTATAAAATCAAAATTTATTTGTTTCAAAAAACTTTTCATATATAAACCATTTTACTATTTTATATAGTACAATCTTAGTACTATATAAGAGTTTTTATTTAAAGAATAATTTTTTAGGAGAAAATTAAAATATGTATATAGCAATGAACCGGTTCAAAATTAAAAATGGAAATGAAAAAAACTTTGAAAACCTATGGAGGAATCGTGAAACATTTCTAGATAAAGTAGAAGGATTTAAAAAATTTAATCTAATAAAAGGTGAAAAATTTGATGAGTATACTTTGTACGCTTCACATAGTACTTGGTCTTCAAAAAACTCTTTTATTAATTGGACAAAATCAGAAGAGTTTAGAAACGCTCATAAAAATGCTGGTGAAAATAGAGACTTATATTTAGGTCATCCACAATTTGAAGGATTTGAAGTCATTTTATAAATTGATATTTCATTTCAAAAAAATTTATTAAAAGAATCTATTAAAAAAAATCATTTAAAAAAAACAAAAACCTTCTAAATTATTTATTAACAGAAAAAAAGAATTTAAAGGATTTAACAATGAGTTGTTTTGAAAAATGTTTCCATATTTTAATCCTTTGCGTAGGGATTGGGCTTTTTACAAATGTAGCATCAGCTGATCTTTTTAAAACAAATCTTGGTATTTCAAATTGGAGTGGTGATACAACTTTAAAAGGATTTAAGAATGAAGATACTGAAAAGTTTCAAAATTACAGCAGAGAAGAAATGATTGCCTATGAAAAAAAAAATGATATTAAATTGTTCAGTGTTGTAGAAAATGAAACAAGATATGGGAAAACCGCTTTCTTTGTGCAAGCACCAAGTGAAGGTTGCTATAACAGGCAAGCACAAGACTGTGAACGAAAAAATAGTGAACAAATGAAACGTGTAGAGGCTCATTATAGCTCGTTTAGAGGTGGTGAGTATTGGTTCACTGTAAGTATAAAATTTGACGATTGGGCTTTAAATAGTTACCCAATGATTATTACACAGTTTCACAGCGATGTTCCACAATACTTGCCTATGGTATTGTTGCGTATTAACAATTCAAATGGGTTAATTTTAGAGCATCTAAGCGCAAATAAGTTTCAATTAGTAGAAGGTGGAAGTGAAGAGTGTGCAAGCGGTGCCGCAGATGTGCTCACCGAAAATAAAATGTATTGCCCAAAATTATACGACGTTTATCAAATACTAAAACCAAGTGAAATTGAAAAAGATGTTTGGTATGATTTTGTGTATAATTTAAATTTTAACAAGGATGCAGAAAAAGAGTATATTAAGGTTTGGCTAAATGGTGGTCTTGTTGTCAACAACGAAGGATCTGGTAAAGCATTATGGTGGCCTACAATGCCTGGTATACAAGAAGAAGAAAATAGGATTACATTTGATTTTGGTATTTATGGAACTAAAAAAGATAATGCATTTCACAGTGCCTATTTTGATGAAGTAAACAAATCAAAAGAATGTGAAAAACTTAAACTTGAACGTCTCGGTTATAGCTGCAATGATTTAATCACTCAGAAACAAACAACTAAACCTTCTTGGCATGATACACCTGATCTTTAATGATATTTTCAATTAGCTATATTTG
Source organism: uncultured SAR116 cluster alpha proteobacterium (assembly GCA_902522415.1). Classification (GTDB taxonomy): domain Bacteria; phylum Pseudomonadota; class Alphaproteobacteria; order Puniceispirillales. Next base: position 96,049 of record CABYVI010000001.1, read on the forward strand.
ATTGATAATTCAATGTGGTACATTTAATCTGATAGAAGGAATGGCTCCCCAGGACGGATTCGAACCGCCGGCCAAGCGATTAACAGTCGCTTGCTCTACCGCTGAGCTACTGGGGAATAAATTGGTTTATACACTATTATATTTTTCATGCAATAAACTTAATTAGAACTATCTATATAATTTAATATTTTTTTACTTGTTTTATCAAGATTTAATTTATCAAGTTTCTTGATTTCTATTTCAAAATTTATTTTATCTTTATGTTTAGTTTCAGAAAAACTATATTTTGGATCATAATGATTTTCTAAAATTTCTTTCACAAACCGTTCCCAATTTTTATTAGCAACAAGTTCTCTCCAGTAAACAATCATTTTATTAGGGTATCTTCCAGTCATTCCCTTTAAGAATGGTTCAAGTAGATCATTTTTTTTAGTTAAATGTTCATATTCATTTAGTAAAAATTTGACTCTTTCTTTAATTGGAACTTTCAATAAAATTCTTTCAGAAATATTAAATTTTTCCCATAATTTATTGGGTATGTGAAGATTGCCTATTTTACTACTTTCTGATTCTAAGTAGACTGGAGAATTACTATCAAGTTTTGAAATAGTATGATGGAGCAATGTTTCAAAGTATCTTTGGCTATGTTGTTTTTTATTGATTTCTTTTCCTAGCAATGATCCTCTATGGCAAGCTAAATCTTCTAAGTCTAGTATTTGTGCATCTAACTTTTTGAGGTTTTTCAAAATCTTCGTTTTCGCAGATCCTGTTTGTCCTTGAATTATTTTAAAATCAAAGCTTTCAATTCCTTTTAATTCGTCTAGCACTTTATTTCTAAAACTCTTGTATCCTCCTTTTAGAACTGAAACCCGCCAGCCAATTTCATTTAATATTAATGCCAAAGATCGACTTCTTTGCCCGCCTCTCCAGCAATAAATTAATGGATGCCATGAACCAGGTTTTTTAGAGAAATTAATTTTTAAAAATTTCGAAATATTTTCAGATATAAGTGATGCACCTAAAATTTTAGCTTTGAAAGGGTTGACTTGTTTATAAATTAACCCAACT
>CABYVI010000002.1 GCA_902522415.1 uncultured SAR116 cluster alpha proteobacterium
TCGAGAGGAAACCCATAAGTGTCATAAAGTTTAAAAGCAGTTTTCCCATCTAATTCACCATTATTTTTCAAACCGACCATCTCATCATCAAGTATTTTCATCCCTCTATCTAAGGTTTCTTTAAACTTTTTTTCTTCTACTTCTAAAGAATTAGAAATTAAATTTTCAGCCTCAATAAGCTCAGGAAAAGCATCGCCCATTTCATTCATTAAAGATGGAACCAATTTATGTAATAGTGGATCTTTACATCCCAACATATGAGCATGTCTCATACCTCTTCGCATTATTCTCCTCAAAACATAACCTCTGCCTTCATTTGAAGGATAAACTCCATCAGCTATTAAGAAACAAGAGGACCTTAAATGATCAACAATCACTCTATGAGATACATTAAATTTACCATCATGTTTTGTTGAAGATATTGCTGCAGAAGTTTTTATTAGATTTTGAAGAAGATCTATTTCATAATTATCGTGTTTTCCTTGAATTACAGCAGCAAGTCTTTCTAATCCCATACCTGTATCAATCGATGGTTTAGGAAGATTAATTCTTTTAGTTTTAGAAACTTGTTCGTATTGCATAAATACTAAATTCCAAATTTCTATAAATCGATCACCGTCTTCATTTTTACTACCAGGTGGTCCACCAAAAATATTGTCACCATGATCATAAAAAATTTCTGAACATGGGCCACATGGACCTGTATCACCCATAGACCAAAAATTATCACTTGTACTAATTGGAATTATTTTTTTATCATCTAATCCAGATATCTTTTTCCAAAGAGTTTTAGCTTCATCATCCTCATGATAAATGGTAACTAACAACTTATTTTTTGGAAAACTTAATTCTTTTGTTAAAAAATCCCAAGCAAAATATATTGCCTCTTCTTTAAAGTAATCTCCAAAAGAAAAATTACCTAACATTTCAAAAAATGTATGGTGTCTTGCTGTATGTCCTACATTCTCAAGGTCATTATGCTTCCCTCCAGCTCTTACACATTTTTGACTAGTAACTGCTCTTTTAAAGCTTTTATTTTCAATCCCAGTAAAAACATTTTTAAATTGAACCATACCAGAGTTAACAAACATCAAGGTAGGATCATTTTCAGGCACTAAATTACTAGATTTTACAACTGTATGATTATTTTTATCAAAGTAACTTATAAAAGTTTTTCTTATATCAGATACACTCGTCATTTGATAGAAACCTAGTAGACGTTAATTTAAGATATGTATACCAATATTTTTACATAATACAAATTTAAGTTTTCAAAATTAATTTATAAATCTTTTTCTGGTTGAGACTTTTCTTCCAACATTTTTTCATTAACTATTCCTGAATTTTGTCTTATCAAACCTTCAATTTCATTGGCAATTTCAGGATTGTCTTTTAAAAATGTTTTAGCATTTTCTCTTCCTTGGCCAATTCTTTCAGTATTATAAGAATACCAAGATCCAGATTTTTCAATAATTTCTGTATTTACTCCTAAATCTACCAGTTCTCCTGTTTTTGATATTCCTTCACCATACATAATGTCAAAATCTACTGTACGAAATGGAGCAGATACTTTATTTTTAACAACTTTAACTCTAGTTTGATTACCTATTATATCATCTCTATCCTTTATAGCTCCAACTCTCCTAATATCTATTCTGACAGAGGAGTAAAATTTCAATGCATTTCCACCAGTCGTAGTTTCAGGATTGCCAAACATAACTCCAATTTTTAATCTAATTTGGTTAATGAAAATAACTAAACAATTAGATTTTGATATTGAACCAGTTAACTTTCTTAAAGCCTGACTCATTAATCTTGCGTGCAATCCAACATGATGATCACCCATCTCTCCTTCTAATTCCGCTCTTGGTGTCAAAGCTGCAACAGAATCAACAACCAAAACATCAACAGCCCCAGACCTGACTAAAGTATCAGTTATTTCTAGAGCTTGTTCACCAGCATCTGGCTGAGAAATAACAAGTTCATCAACATTCACACCAAGTTTTTTTGCGTACACAGTATCAAGAGCGTGTTCAGCATCAATAAAAGCACAAGTCCCACCAGTCTTTTGCGCCTCAGCTAAAACATGTAACGCCAATGTAGTTTTTCCAGAAGACTCTGGGCCATAAATTTCTACAATTCTTCCTTTAGGAAAGCCACCTATACCAAGTGCAATATCTAAACTTAATGACCCTGAAGAAATTGATCCAACATCAACAACTGATTCGCTTTGACCCAATTTCATTACTGATCCTTTTCCAAAGGATTTTTCTATTTGACCAATAGCCATTTCTAGTGCTTTTATTTTATCTTCTGAATTTTCTTTCAATTTAACGACCTCTGCTACCATTTGAAACTCCTATTTCGCATACATTTTTAATAAGTGCAATATTACTGTAAACAATATGTACTTGTTTTGTTCTTTTGTAAAGAAAATATTCTTGTTTTGTTCTCAAAAGTTGAAAACTAATCTTCTCTGTGAACTTTTTCCATTCTTTCATGTTTTTCTTGAGCGTCTAAAGATAAAGAGGCTATCGGACGAGCCTCTAGTCTTTTTAAATTTATTGGTTCATCTGTATCTTGACAATATCCATAAGAACCGTCTTCTATTCTTCTCAGAGCTGCTTCTATTTTTGAAATTAATTTTCGCTCTCTATCTCTAGCTCTAAGAACTATAGATGCATCAGCCTCTAATTGAGCTCTATCTGCTGCATCTGGTTTTTGCAACGTTTCTTCTGAAAGCCCTAATATTGTATCAGAAGCACCGCTCAAGAGTTCATTTTTCCAATCTAATAATTTTTTTCTAAAATAAGCTAGTTGCATTGGATTCATAAATTCTTCATCTTCAGAAGGTTTATAATTATCAGGTAATTTAATTTGATTAAGAGGAATTTCAGAACTTGTCATAGCTAAATCTCAAATTATATTTTAATTAACGTACTCATTATAACTAAAAAAAAAAAAATTCAATATATGTTAAAAAAAATTATTAATTATATTAAATAATTTGATTGTTTATGTTGTTTTTTTATTATAACAAGTGGTAAATGACTGTAGATAAGGTTAAATAGATTAGTGCTTAAAAAAAAGAAGAAACATGGAAATTTTAAGCCTAAAGGCAGACAAGTTAAACAATTAGCAATTGCTAATTTAAGAAATATTATAGGCAATAATAATCTTAAAAGAGATTTGCTAATTGAATATCTTCATTTAATTCAAGATAAAAATGGATATATATCAAGTGATTATTTAGAAGCTTTATCACACGAGATGAAATTACCTTTAGTAGAGGTGTGGGAAGTTGCTAGTTTTTATGATCACTTTGATTTAATAAAAGAAAATGAGGCCCCTCCTCCAAAAACCACTATTAGAGTGTGTAATTCCTTATCATGCTTTTTAAATGGATCAAATAAATTAATTAAAGATTTAAAAAATAATATTGAAAATGATGTTCGCGTAATTGAAGCACCATGCCTTGGTGCTTGTGATATGGCCCCTTCAGCTGCAAAAGGGCATCATTTGATCCCTAAAGCTAACAAAGAAAAAATTATTAATATTTTAAACGGGTCAGAAATTTTAAACCCTACAGATAACTCTATAGATTTTGATCAATATATAAAAAAAGGTGGATATAAAACTTTATCAAAAATCATAAATGGTAAAATTACAAAAGATGTAATTTTAAATGAAATTAAAGTTTCTGGCCTTAGGGGCCTTGGTGGAGCAGGGTTTCCAACGTTCAAAAAATGGGAAATCGTAAGCTCTGAAAATGGAATAAAATATGTCGCAGTAAATGGTGACGAAGGTGAACCAGGCACCTTTAAAGATAGATTTTATCTTGAACAAGACCCTCATAGAGTTTTAGAGGGTATGCTTATAGCAGCTTCATTTATTGGCGCTAAAGATTGTTACTTTTATATAAGAGATGAATACCCTGAAATAAGACTTTTTTTGAATAAAGAAATAAAAAAAGTTAAATTATATATTAATACTGACATAAATATTCACCTTAGAAGAGGTGCTGGTGCTTATATTTGCGGCGAAGAATCCGCAATGATAGAATCAATAGAAGGGAAAAGAGGCCTACCAAGACATAGACCCCCTTACGTAGCTCAAAAAGGGATTTTTGATAGACCAACTTTAGTAAACAATATTGAAACATTATTCTGGATAAGAGAAATTATTGAGAAAGGCGGAGAAAACTTTGCAAATAAGGGAACTAAAAGCAATCCTGGTCCAAGAAGTTACTCAGTTTCAGGAAGAGTAAAATTCCCTGGAGTTGTTTTTGCTCCAGCAGGCTCAACTGTAAATGAGCTTATTAGAAAATGTGGAGGCATGCTTGACGGTCATGAATTTAAAGCATACTTACCTGGAGGTGCCTCTGGTGGGATTTTACCATCAACAAAAGGAGATGTTCCTTTAGATTTTGGTGGCGAATTAGCAAAATATGGTTGCTTTGTTGGTTCACATGCAATTGTAATTTTGTCCAATAAAGATAGTCTTGCGGATGTCGCACTAAATCTTGTTTCTTTTTTTAAACATGAAAGTTGCGGACAATGTACACCTTGTAGAAATGGTACTGAAAAAATAATAAGTATTATTAAAAATAATAGTAAATGGAATAAAGATTTATTGAATGATATATCAGAAGTAATGTCTAATGCTTCCATATGTGGATTAGGTCAAGCTGCTTCAAATCCTATTTTATCAGTATTGAAATTTTTTCCAGAAGATGTAGGAATTAAATAAAAAAGAATTATTAATGAATAAAGATAAAATAAATTTTGAATTAAATGGACAAAAAGTATCAGCTTTTGCTGATGAAACTATTTGGGAAGTCTCAGAGAGACTAGGTGAAACGATACCTCATTTATGCTTTTCTCCCAAAGAAAGTTATAGACCTGATGGGAACTGTAGAGCCTGTATGGTTGAAATAGAAGGTGAAAGAGTTTTAGCTGCAAGTTGTATTAGAAAACCTTCTGAAAATATGAAGGTATTTACAAACTCTAGTAAAGCATCTAAATCACGTTCACTTGTTTTAGAATTACTTGATTCTGATCAACCCAAAGAAATTATTCATGACCCTAATAGCCACTTCAAAGTGATTAATCATAAAACAAAAATTAATGGAAATAGATTTCAAAGTAAATCAAGTCCGGAACCTGACAGCTCACACCCTGCTATTGCTGTTAATTTAGATGCTTGTATTCAATGTGGTCTATGTGTAAGAGCATGCAGGGAGGTTCAAGTTAATGATGTTATAGGCTTTTCTGGAAGAGGAAGTGAGACTAAAATTGTTTTCGACTTTGATGACGATTTAGGGGAAAGCACATGTGTTGGCTGTGGTGAATGTGTCCAAGCATGTCCAACAGGTGCATTAATGCCAAAAACTGTTTTGGATGAAAACCAAAATTTTAAATTTGAGCCTGACAGAAAGGTAGATTCTATTTGTCCTTACTGTGGTGTAGGCTGTCAATTAACTTATAATATTAAAGACGATAAAATAATTTCTGTTTCAGGAAGACCTGGGCCTGCAAACAAAAGTAGGCTTTGTGTAAAAGGTCGCTACGGATTTGATTATATATCTAGTAGCGAAAGATTAACAAAACCTCTGATAAGATTAGAAAATTCTGTTAAAAATTCTAATAATAATTTCGATACTGAATATATTTTATCAAATTTCAGGGAGGCTTCTTGGGATGAGGCTTTAGATTATGCTAGCAAAAAATTACGTGATTTAAAAAATACTTATGGACCAAATTCACTAGCAGGCTTTGGTTCAGCTAAAGGTAGCAACGAAGAGGCATATTTATTTCAAAAACTTATTAGGACAGCATTTAAAACCAATAATGTTGATCATTGCACTAGACTCTGCCATGCTTCATCTGTAGCTGCACTTTTAGAAAATATTGGATCTGGTGCGGTAACTGCACCTTTTTCAGAGGCTAAAAATGCTGAAGTTATTTGGGTTATTGGTGCTAATCCCACAGTAAATCACCCAGTTGCAGCAACTTTTATTAAAAATGCTGCCAAAAATGGTACCAAGCTTTTTATTCTGGACCCAAGGGGGCAAGCTTTGGATAGATACGCCCAAGATTCTATAAATTTTCTTCCAGGATCTGATGTGTCATTATTAAATGGAGTAATACACACTATAATAAATGAGAATTTGTATAACAAGGAATACGTAAAAAAACAAACTATTGGTTTTGAGGATTTAAAAAAATCTACTCAAAATTATAGTCCTGAAAATATGGAAAAAATTTGTGGAATTTCTGCAAAAAGAATTCGAAATTTAGCAAGAGAGTATGCGAAATCAAAATCAATAATTTTTTGGGGAATGGGTATAAGCCAGCATACTCATGGGACTGATAATGCAAGATGTTTAATTTCTTTGGCATTGTTAACAGGCAATATTGGTTTGCCTGGTACAGGCTTACATCCACTTAGAGGTCAAAATAATGTTCAGGGGGCATCAGATGCTGGACTAATTCCAATGTTTTATCCAGATTATAAAAGTGTTGAAGGAGATCATGGAAATACTATGAGTGATTATTGGCATACAGAACTTGATAGCAAAAAAGGACTTACTGTAGTTGAAATTATAAACGCTGCTTATGAAGGAGAACTTAAAGGATTGTACATAATGGGTGAAAACCCAGCAATGTCTGATCCTGATCAAAATCACGCGAGAGCAGCATTAGCAAATCTGGACTTTTTAGTTGTGCAGGATATTTTCCCAACTGAAACATCTTCTTATGCAGATGTAATTTTACCTGCTTCAGCTTGGCCAGAAAAAGATGGTACTGTAACCAATACAGACAGAAAAGTTCAAATTGGAAGAAAGGCTGTTCCTATGCCTGGTGAAGCAAAACAAGATTGGTGGATTATTAAGGAACTTGGAGTTAGAATGGGACTTAATTGGAACTACGATAGTCCAAAAGAAATTTTTAAGGAAATGAAAGATGTAATGCCCTCATTAAATGGAATTACTTGGGAAAGGTTAGAAAAAGAAAATTCAGTCACTTATCCATGTAAGGATGAATTAAGTGAGGGTTCAGAACTCTTGTTTAAAGATGGGTTTCCTACACCAAATGGAAAAGGTAAAATGACTAGCACTTCGATATTGCCCCCTGATGAGAAAATTAATGATGAATTTCCACTTGTACTTACCACAGGGAGATTATTAGAGCATTGGCATACAGGTTCAATGACTAGGCGAAGTGTAGTTCTAGATGCAATTGAGCCAATACCTGAAGTTCATGTAAGTCCAGCTCAATTGAAAAATGTTGGTGTTCAGCCTGGCGACTTAGTTTATGTCAAAACAAGACGTGGCCAAATAAAGTTATCAGTTAGAGTAGATAAAGCTTTACAAAATGATGTTATTTTTATTCCTTTTTGCTTTAACGAAGCATCTGCGAACATCCTCACTAATTCTGCACTTGATCCTTATGGAAAAATTCCAGAATTAAAATATTGTGCAGCAAGAATAGAAACATCAGCATAAAATTATATTTTTAAAATTTATGATTTATAAGCCCTCTGATCACCCAAAAATCAATAATAATAAAATTGGTATTCTACTGGTTAATTTGGGAACTCCCAAAAATACTGATATTAAATCAATAAAACTTTATTTGAGAGAATTTCTATCAGATAGAAGAGTAATTGATGTTCCAAGAATTTTATGGTGGGTGATACTGAATTTAATAATTCTTAATACAAGACCCAAAAAAACAGCTGCTGCATACAAAAAAATTTGGTTGGAAAATGATAAAGACGGAAGCCCACTTAGAAAAATTACTAGATTACAATCTGAAAAATTATCAAAATTATTAAATAACAAAAATATCATTATAGATTACGCAATGAGATATGGAGAACCATCTATAAAAAATAAATTATCAGAATTACATAGAGAAGGTTGTGATAAAATAATAGCATTAAGTTTGTATCCTCAATATTCTGGACCTACAACTGCAACGGTTAATGACGAAATATGTAAATGGATGATAAAACAAAAATGGCAACCTTCAATAAGGATAGCCCCACCTTATTTTGATAGTCCTGAATATATTGAAGCAATTTCTAGAAGCATTTTAAAATCTTTTAAAGAAAATGGTCAACCCGATATTTTACTTCTTTCATTTCATGGGGCACCAAAAAGATATCTTATGGAAGGGGATCCGTATCATTGTCAATGTGCAAAGACTGGCAGGCTTATAAAGGAATATTTAAAACTTGAAGATAAAAACTTTATGATAAGTTTTCAATCTAGATTTGGAAATGAACCATGGCTTCAGCCTTACACTGATGAGACTTTAGAAACATTAGGTAATAAAAAAGTAAACCATCTAGCGATTGCAACACCTGGTTTTTCGGCAGACAACATTGAAACTTTAGAAGAAATCAATATAGAAGGAAGAGAAACCTTCATCAATTCAGGTGGAAAGAAGTTTACTTTTATTCCTTGCTTAAATGATTCTGCGCATGGAATGGACCTTTTACATAAATTAGCTTTAAAAGAACTTAGTAGCTGGGTATAAATACATAATAATATTTTTCTAGCTTTTATTTTAAAACTTTTATAATACTTTATTATTGCGGCCGTGGTGTAGTGGTAGCACAAAAGCCTTCCAAGCTTTTAGGGCGAGTTCGAGTCTCGTCGGCCGCTCCAAATATCTCTACCCTATACTTTCTATCCCATTAATTCTACTTAACTCCTCTTTGTCATTTATGTCTAAGGCATAATTATCTGGAAGATTTATTTCACAAAGCTTGGTATCAATCTTCAGAAATAATTTAATTCTTGAGTTGCCCGCTGGAATCTTACCAAGAAAGGTTTTAAGATTTTCCAAACCATCCAAATCTTTTACTTTATAGGTTAAAATTTCTGAAATACTCATAGATAAATCTTCAAGATTTTTTACATCTAGACCATTTAATCTAATTCCACTTCCATCATCTTTTTTAGCCTCAACATCTATAACGATAGGTTTATTAGCTTCCAAATATTTTTTTATTTCAATTGATATTTCATCAAAAGCCAAAAAATCAAAGGGTCCATATTTATCAGTCATGTACACTATAAAAAACTTATTTCCCCTTTTAGTTGTTCTCATTTGCAATTTGCTAATAATACCAGCTAATTTGAATCTGCATCCAGATCCTCTTTTCAAAACTTCGTCTTCAATTTCAATGGATTTAATAACTTCTAATTGATTAATAATTTTTGAGTATGGCTCCAATGGATGAGAAGTAAGGTACAAACCTAAGGAGGAAAATTCATTCTCTAATTTTTCTGAAAAGGAAAACTGAGGTATATCCTTAAGGATTACTTTCAAATTATTTTCTTCTTCACTTCCAAAAAGAAAGTTTTGATTGGATTTTTTTTCTCTTTTAACGAGATCGCAGAATGAGATGATTGAATCTATGCTCTGCAATAATTGATTTCTATTTTTATGTATACTGTCAAGTGCACCACATTTAATTAAACTCTCAAGCATCCTTTTATTTACAAGAGAAGCTGGTATTCGCCTTAAAAAATTTTCAAGAGATGAAAATGCACCATTATTTTCTCTCTCTAAAACTAATTCTCTCATAGCAAGTTCACCAACATTTTTAATTGCGCTTAATCCATATTCAATGGAGTGATTTTGACCATTTTGCCCATTTATAGTTTTAAACTCCTCAAATGATTTATTAATATCTGGATTATTAATTTTTATTGAATTTGCTTTCCCTTCAATGATAAATTCAGATAATTTGTCTGTATTATTTCTTTCTAGAGACATTGATGAAGCAAAAAAATCAAAAGGGTGGTGTGCTCTCAGCCAAGCTGTTTGATATGTTATCATAGCATAGCCTGCAGCATGACTTTTGTTAAAACCATAACCTGCAAAGGCACTTATCTGATCAAATATTTGATTTGATAATTTTGAAGATATTGACTTTTTCTGCGCACCTAAAACAAATGTTTCTCTTTGAGCATCCATTTCAGATTTAATTTTTTTGCCCATTGCCCTACGAAGTATATCCGCAGCACCAAGACTGTAACCAGCTAAAATTTGAGCTGCTTGTTGAACTTGCTCCTGATATATCATTATACCATAAGTTTCTTTGAGTATTACTTCCAAATCAGGGTGCATATATTCAACTTTTTGTTTCTCATGTTTTCGAGCAATATATGTGGGAATATTTTCCATTGGACCTGGTCTATAAAGTGCAACAATTGCAATTATATCTTCAAATCTATCTGGCTTTAATCCTTTCAAAACTTCTTTCATACCAGCAGATTCAAGTTGAAATATTCCTAAAGATTTTCCCTCAGATAGTATTTCAAAAGTTTTTTCATCAGTTAAAGGGATGGTTTCAAAATCGACATGTATATTTTTACTTTTTAGCATATCAATTGTTTTTTTTATCATTGTTAGTGTTTGAAGTCCTAAAAAATCAAATTTAACAAGTCCAGCTTTCTCAACCCATTTCATATTAAATTGTGTAGCTGGCATTTCAGATTTAGGGTCTCTATACAATGGAACAATATCAGCAATTTTTTGATGTCCAATTACTATACCAGCTGCATGAGTTGAAGCATGCCTGTACAAACCTTCTAATTTTTGTGATAGAGCAATTAGATCTGAAACCTGATCATCATTTTCAATTAAAGATCTCAAATCATCAACTTCTTCTATTGACTCAGCAATAGTAAGAGGCCGAGCAGGATTATTTGGAATTAACTTTGCTATTTTATCAACTTGGCTATATGGCATTTCCAATACTCTTCCTGTATCTCTGATCACTGCCCTTGATTTTAATTCACCAAATGTAATTATTTGTGCTACCTTTTCATAACCATATTTATCTTGAACATAATTAATCACTTCATCTCTTCTAGATTTGCAAAAATCTATATCAAAATCTGGCATGGATATTCTATCAGGGTTTAAGAATCTTTCAAAAAGCAGTCCCCATTTAATAGGGTCTAAATCAGTTATTTTTAGACACCATGCTACTATCGAACCTGCTCCAGAACCTCTTCCTGGACCAACAGGAATATCATTATTCTTAGCCCAATTAATTACATCAGAAACAATTAAGTAATAACCGGCAAATCCCATTTCACATATTATTTCTAATTCCATAGATAATCTTTTATGATAAGTATCGATCTCATCATTTGTAATTTTTATTTTATCTAATCTCTTCTTAAGTCCATTAATCGAAGTAAATCTTAATTCTTCTTTTTCATTTTTTCCTGAATTTGATGTAAATTCGGGCAACATTGGTTTAGATGTTTTAGATCGCACGTGAGATCTTCTAGAAATATTTATGGTATTATTTGCTGCTTCTGGAATATCTTTAAAAAGCTCTCTCATTTCGCTCATAGATTTAAAATAATGATTAGATGTCAATGAAGGCTTTTTTTCATTTGAAATAGTTTTTCCAGCATCAATACACATTAAAATATCATGAGCACTTTTCATTGAAGGCTCTAAAAAACAAACGTCATTTGTTCCAACAATTGGAAAATTATTGTAAAAAGCAATATCAACAAGTTTTTTTTCAATTAAACTTTGATCTAATAAACCATGTCTTTGAATTTCAATATAAAAATTTTCTTTAAAATGATTTTTAAAAAATTCAATTCTATCTTTTACCTTGGTCTCATTTTGAATTTTCAATAGCTGAGGAACAAAGCCATTATACGACCCTCCTGACAAAATTATTATTCCTTCACTCTTATTTTTTAAATTTTCAAGGGTGATTGATGGACCACTTATTCCTTCAGATAATAAATGTGCATCGCTTACTAAATTAATTAAATTTTGATAGCCAATATCATTTTTTGAAATGACAACCACCTCACCTACTCCAAATTTGTCTTTAATATTTATTTGACAACCTATAATTGGTTGCAAGCCATTCTCTACAGATTTTTCTGAAAACTCTAGGGCTCCAAACATATTACTGTTGTCAGTTAAACATATTGCAGGCTGATTATCATTTTTTGCAAATTCGATTATTTTATCAATTTGAAGAGCACCAAAAGAAAGGGAGTATGAAGAATGAACTCTTAAATGCACAAAAATATTTTCAATATTTAACTTATTTTTCAACTATACTTCCTTGGTCCAAAATTAATTTTTTGTCCATCAAATCAGCTATTTCCATATTATGCGTGACAATCAAACAAGTAAGTTTTGTTTTTAAGACTATTTTTTGGAGATGATTAACAATACTAATTGCAGTTTTAGGATCTAAATTTCCTGTTGGTTCATCTGCGAGCAAAATATTGGGGGCATTTGCAAGACTTCTTGCAATTGCAACACGTTGTTGTTCTCCTCCAGAAAGTGCACCTGGTCTATTATTTTTTCTTTTTGAAAGATTCATCATTTCTAAAAGTTCATCAGAACGTTCTAATGCTAGGCTTTTAGTTAATCCAGTAAGCATTTGAGGAATTGCAATATTTTCTCGAGCTGAAAATTCTGGAAGCAACCTATGAGATTGAAAAATAAACCCAATTTGATTTAATCTTATTTTATTCTTGCTTGAATACGAACTTGGATTAATTAATTTATTATCTAAAAAAATTTCTCCAGAGCTAACATTTTCTAATAATCCAATTAAGTTTAAAAGTGTTGATTTTCCAGAACCACTTGGACCTACAAGTGCAGCCATTTCACCTTTTCTAATATTAAATGATATATTTTGCAGCACTCTAATTATATTTTTTCCATTTATATATGAGTGAGAAAGTTTTTTTACTTCAAGGTATCCATTCTTCAAATCATTCATACCTTAAAACCTCAGCTGGTAAAATTCTTGAAGCTTTCCAAGCAGGAAAAACGGAAGCAAAAAATGAAAGAAATAAGGATAAAATTATAATTTGAAATACCTCTACAGGATCAATCAATGCAGGCATTTTAGATAAATAATATATTTCAGCTGAAAATAATTCATTTTCAGTAAAGCTTTCAAGAAATAATCTTATTTTTTCAATATTTTCACAAAAAGCCAGCCCAATAAAAGTTCCTATTATAGTTCCTAGTAAGCCAATAGACATACCAGTAATAAAAAAAATTCTCATAATATTTGTTTTAGATGCTCCCATTGCACTAAGAACTGCGATGTCAGAAGTTTTACTGTTAACAAGCATTATCATTGAAGAAATGATGTTAAATGCTGCAACAGTAATAATTAATGTAAGAATAATAAACATTACATTTCTCTCAACATTAAGTGCATTTATAAAAGATGAATTTCTATCAACCCAATCTGTTATATGTAAATTATTTGATGAAATTGATTTTATTCTATTTTTAATTTTTTCTATATTAATAATTGACCTTAAATATACCTCTAAGTTAGTTATTGAGTTTTGTTTTTTATAACCATAAAGTGACTGTGCATTTTCTAAAGAAACAAAAACAAATCCAGCATCATATTCAAACATTCCAACATTAAAAGTTTGAATTACTTTGAACCTTTTTTGTTTTGGAACTGATCCAAAAGCAGTTACTTGCATTTGGGGAGTTAGAATAGAAACATAATCATTTATTGTTATATTTAATTTTTTAGCAAGTCTGTGGCCTATTAAAATTCCATCTTCAGCATAGTTCTCTAGATTTTTGTCTTCTAATGATGAAAATAACTGTTTTCTTGCTGAAAGGTCTAACCATCTTATGCCTCTTACTACAACACCCTCAGCAATAGTGTTATAAACTATTAAACCTTGACCTTCAATTTGTGGTGTCACAGCCATTACTTCAGGAATTTCTGCTATTGCTACAGAATATTCTTCATAATCATTAAAATCATTTTGATTTACATAGACACCTATATGACCATTAAGGCCTAGGATTCTATCTATAAGTTCTGCTCGAAAACCATTCATTACAGACATTACTATTATCAGAGTTGCAACTCCTAAAATAATTCCAATTAGTGAAAATCCTGCAATTATAGAAATAAAGCCTTCTGATCTTTTTGATCTTAAATATCTGAATGCTATTAATATTTCTAATTGTGAAAACATATCAATTATTCAATAAATTCATATAACTGCTTGAAGGAAACAATATTTATTTCATCTGTTAATCTATTCTTAATTTCAAATTTATTATCTTTTGCAAGCCTAGGACCAACAATGACTTGATGAGGTATGCCAATAAGATCCATACTAGCTAATTTACTACCTGCACTCTCCTTTGTATCATCATAAAGAATATCTTTACCAAATGATTTCAAGGAATTATATATTTTATGAGCAATTGCGTCACAACTATCATTTCCAACTGACAAATTTACTATAACTACATCAAAAGGCGCGACCTGCATTGGCCATTTGATACCTGCTTCGTCATGACTAGACTCTATAATTGCTCCAACAAGCCTACTCACACCAATACCATAAGAGCCCATAAAAACAGGTTTTAAACTACCATCAGGTAAAACAACTTTTGCTCCCATTGATTCTGAGTATTTTGTACCAAAATGAAATATATGCCCAACCTCAATCCCTCTAGTTTCAAGCAAATTTTTTTTATTTATCCGCGATGGATCATGCTTTTCATCAGTAGCAGCATATAAGGAAGTGTATTTATCAACTATTTTCTGGAGATTTTCATCATAAGAAATTTTTTCTATATTAATGTTCAGATTTTTCCATTTTTTATCATAAAAAACTTTAGATTCTCCTGTTTCAGCTAAAATAATAAACTCATGACTTCTTTCACCTCCAATTGGGCCAGTATCAGCTTCCATTGGTATAGCAGTTAAACCAAGCTTGCTAAATATTTTAAGATAAGAAATAAACATTTTATTGTACGCTTCATAAGACTTGTCTTTATCAATATCAAAAGAATATCCATCTTTCATTAGAAATTCTCTTCCTCTCATAACGCCAAATCTTGGGCGTATTTCATCTCTAAATTTCCACTGTATCTGATATAGATTTAGTGGTAAACTTCTGTATGACTTAATATTTGTCCTAAAGATATCCGTTATCATTTCTTCATTAGTTGGACCAAATAAAATATCTCTTTTATGTCGATCTTTTATCCTCAGCATTTCAAGACCATAATCATCATACCTCCCTGATTCTCTCCATAAATCAGCTGATTGAATTGTTGGCATTAACATTTCATGTGCACCAGAACTGTTTTGTTCTTCGATAATGATTGAAGATATTTTTTTTAAGACTTTTAAGCCGAGTGGAAGCCATGAATATATACCGGCAGCATCTTGCTTAATCATCCCAGAACGTATCATAAGACGATGTGAAACTATTTGTGCATCCTTTGGAGTGTTTTTAACGATTGGCAAAAAGTATTTAGAAAGAAACATTAAAATATTCTCGAATTTTTTTAAAAAATTTATTAAAGTCTTTTAAATATAAATCTAAACTTTTTTTACAAAATTTTAAATTTTTTATTTTAAATTTATCAAATAAAAATTAATAATTTGAATTATATAATTTTTTATACTAATTCTGTGAAATGTTTATTAAAAATAATGAGAATAGTTCTGGTTTCCCTTTAGTAAGAATGCGTCGAAATAGAATAAAGGACTTTTCAAGACGATTAATATCAGAAAATGTATTAACAACCAATGATTTAATACAACCATTATTCGTTACTAAAGGAAAATTTGAAAATTCTAATATTGATTCTATGCCGGGAATAAAAAGGCATTCATTATCATCTATAATTTCTGAGGCAAAAGAAATTTATAGTTTGGGTATTCCGGCAATTGCATTATTTCCTTTTATTGATGAAACGCTTAAAGACGAAATAGGAAGTGAAGCTTTAAATGAAAATAACATCATATGTGAAGCTATTAAAGCAATAAAAAACGAGGTTCCAAAACTCGGGGTAATTTGTGATGTGGCTCTTGATCCATACACTAATCATGGTCACGATGGTATTATTATAAATCATGAAGTTGATAATGATGAAACTCTTAAGGTTTTATCAAAACAAGCTATTAATCAAGTTAATTCAGGTTGTGATATCATTGCACCAAGTGATATGATGGATGGAAGAGTTAAAACAATTAGATTATCTCTTGATGAAAATGGCTTTAATAATACACCTATTTTATCCTATTCTGCCAAATATTCATCAGTTCTCTATGGGCCTTTTAGAGATGCACTTGGATCTAAAGTGTTAAAATCAAAATTAGATGGAAAAAAAAGTTATCAAATGGACCCTTCTAATTCAAAAGAAGCGTTAAGAGAAATCCAGCTAGATATAGATGAAGGAGCTGATATGATAATGATTAAACCCGCACTAAGTTATTTGGATATTATCAAAAGCGCATCAGAAAATTTTAATATACCTGTATTTGCTTATCAAGTTTCTGGTGAATATTCGATGATAAAAGCTGCCGCTGAAAAAAAGTGGATTGATGAAAGCAAAGCTATAAATGAAAGTTTAATAAGCATAAAGAGATCCGGGGCTTCTGGGATTTTAACTTATTTTGCAAAAGAAGTTGCAAAAAACATAAATAAATAATTTATTAGAATATATGGCAGTTAGCTTTGAAAATATTGTTGTTGCTTCAAAACAATTAAAAGGAAATATCAAAAAAACACCAGTAGTGAAAGCCTCTAAAATTAATTTGAAATTAGGCTGTGAGCTATTTTTAAAATTGGAATGCCTTCAATTAACCTCATCATTTAAAACAAGGGGCGCTTTTATAGCTATTAAAAGAAATTGTGTAAAAAACCCTGGAAAAGGAGTTATTGCAATGTCTGCTGGCAATCATGCACAAGCAGTTGCCTACCATGCAAAAAATTTAAATGTTCCTGCAACTATTATTATGCCAGAACAAGCACCTTTTTCGAAAGTTTCAAGAACAAAAGAATTAGGAGCAAAAGTTATTCTTAAAGGAAGAACTTTGAATGAAACAAGTGAATATGTAAAAAAAATTGCTCAAAATGAAGATCTCCAATTAATACACCCTTATGACAACGAAGATGTTATTAATGGTCAAGGAACTATAGGAATTGAATTGTTTGATGAAATAAATGATTTGGACTGTTTAATTGTTCCAATTGGAGGCGGTGGTCTTGTATCAGGTACCGCAACAGCAATTAAGCATTTAAAACCCAATATTAAAATTTTTGGTGTTGAAAGTAATCTTTATCCTTCAACATTTAATTTATTTAAAAATAAAAATTTACCTTGTTTGGGGGATACTATAGCGGATGGTATTGCTGTAAAAAGTCCTGGAGAAATAACCTATCCAATAATTAAAAAATATATTGATGATATTTTTTTAGTAGATGAAATTTCAATTGAAAATGCAATAAGCATGCTTTTTGAAGATGAAAGAATAATTTCTGAAGGTGCAGGAGCAGTAGGGCTAGCAGCAATATTAAACAACAAATCATTTTTTAAAAATAAGAAAATTGGAACTATTATTTGTGGTGGGAATATAGATAGTAGAATTTTTGCAGAAATATTAAATAAACAATTATCTCGAGATGGAAAATTAGCAAAAATTAGAATTGGGATAACAGATGAGCCTGGAATGTTAGCAAAAATATCAAATGCAATAGCTGCAAATGGAGGAAATATAATTGAAATATACCATCAAAGAATGTTTCATGATGTTCCTGTTAAGAAAGCAAAAATAGATGCAATAATTGAAGCACAAAATATTGCGAATATTAATGAGATTATAAATACATTAAAAAAAGAAAGTTTTGAAGTGTCAATTGTTAGTGAAAACTCAAATTAATTGATTGTATGACTATCCAAAAAAAAATATTAGATCTATCATATATTCCTATTCAAGTAAGCAACAGTTCAAGTTGTCCTTATATTACAAATAAAGTAGAAACAAGGGCTTTCATTAATTTGTCAGATTACCCTGAAGCACATGATCAACTTGCTGAAATAGGTTTTAGAAGGGTTGAAAATTGGGCTTATAAACCAATCTGTTCAAATTGCAACCAATGCATACCTATCAGAGTAAACTGTAAAAAATTTGTTCCAAATAAAAACCAGAAAAGATGTATTAAGACAAAACTAGTAAGAAATATATTACCAAGTATAGCAAAACAAGAACATTACGAACTATTTAAAAAATATCAAAAAGAAAGACATACAGATGGTCTAATGTCAAAAATGTCGTGGGATAATTATACTGATATGATAAATCTTACTCCAATTAATTCTATGATTTTTGAATATAGAAATGAACAAAAAAAACTTTTAGGAGTTATTTTGATTGATATTCAGAGAGATGGATTATCTGCAGTATATTCATTTTATGATAACAAAATTAAAAAAATAAGTATTGGTAAATATATGATTATAGATAGTATTAATTTCGTAAAGGATAATAAATTGAAATATTTATATCTAGGTTACTATATAAAAAACAATGAAAAGATGAATTATAAAAATCAATTTTATCCAAATGAAACTTTTTCAAAAGGAAAATGGAAATAAGTTTTTTTATATAAATTTTGCAGGTTTAGGAAAGCCTCTTGGTGGCATTTTGCCTGAACCCCCTCTTCTTCCAATCCATGTGGTTAAATCTTTTTCAATTCTTGTTCTGTCTTTTCCTTGAGACCATGAGAGACCTTTATTTAAATTTATGATCTTAGCATCTGAACAAAGGCCATTTTTATATCTCTGCAAAATAACACCTTGACCTTTATTCAACTCAGGTATTTCGTCTAAGTCTAGAACTAGCAATTTCCTGTTCTCACCTACAATAGCTAACATATCACCGTCTATGGTCAGACAGGCAATAGCTTTATTAGAATTTTTAAGATTTAGTATCTGTTTACCAGATTTTCTAATAGTTACTACATCTTTCAAATTGACTATAAAACCTCTTCCATCTGATGAAACAAGAATAACCCTTTGATCTTTAAATTCACTTAAAAATAAAATATTATTTTCAGAAATATCTTCAAATAATAAAGACAAAGGTTCACCAAAACCACGCCCAGAAGGTAATTTATGAACTAAAATGCTATAAAATTTTCCATTACTTGCAAAAAGACATAACTGGTCTAAACTGTTTAAACAAATTGATAAATTTAGACCGTCACCTTCTTTAAATTTTATATTTTCAATATCTGTAACATGCCCTTTAATTGTTTTAATCCAACCTTTTTTTGATACAACAACAGTTATTGGTTCTTTTTCAATTTCTAATGTAATATCATTAATATATTCAACATTTTTATTTTCAATGATTGTTTTCCTCGTTGTTTGATTTTTAAAAATACTTTTCAAATTCTTTATTTCTTTCGATATTTTTGCCCATTGAGCTTTTCTGCTTTTTAACAGTTTATCAAGACTGGTTTTTTCACTTAAAAGCTTATCTTTTTCTGAAATAATTTCTTTTTCCTCAAGCTTTCTTAAATTTCTTAACTTCATGTCTAAAACTGCTATTGCTTGAGTTTCAGACAACTTAAAATTATATTTTAGAGAAACTTTTGGATCATCATCTTCTCTAATTATTTGTAAAACTTTATCTAAGTTAAGAAAAACAATTAAATAACTCTCTAGGATCTCTAAACGATTTTTAATTTTATCTAATGCGAAAGTTTTAATTCTTACCAAAACTTTTCTTCTATGATTCAGCCAAGCAATAATGGCTTCTTTTATTGACATAACTTTAGGAGTTCCACTTTCATCTAAAACATTTAGATTAAGTTGAATTTTAGTTTCTAGATCAGTTAATCGGAATAAAACTTCCATCAAATCATTGTGGTTAATATTCCTTGATTTTGGTTCAATAATAATTCTTATATCATCAGATGATTCATCACGAATGTCAGAAACCATAATTAATTTTTTTTCAGATATAAGTTCAGCAATTTTTTCTATTATTTTTGATTTTTGAATTTGATAAGGTATTTCATTTATACATATTTGCCATGTCCCAGATGGTTTCTTTTCAACAAACCAGTTTGCTCTTAATCTAAATGAACCTTTTCCATTTTTATATGCCTCATTAATTTTTTCTAAAGGTTCAATTATTGTTCCACCAGTTGGAAAATCAGGGCCTTTTATTTTTTTTAGAATTTCATCGTCTATTACATCTCTATCTTGAATTAGCAACTCTGCAGCATCACATATTTCTACAAGATTGTGCGATGGAATTGAACAAGCCATCCCAACTGCGATACCCTGAGCACCATTTACGAGCAAATTTGGAAAGCCCGATGGAAGTAAAACTGGTTCTTTACCTACACCATCATAAGTTTCTTTAAAGTCTATAGCATTTTCATTTATACCCTCTAACATTAAACGAGAAACATCGCTTAATCTAGCTTCAGTATATCTCATAGCGGCAGCATTATCTCCATCAATGTTGCCAAAATTGCCTTGCCCTTCAACTAAAGTAAAATTCATAGAAAATTCTTGTGCCATTCTCACCATAGATTCATATATTGCCGCATCACCATGAGGGTGGTATTTACCCATAACATCTCCGACTACTCTAGCTGACTTTTTAAAGCTTTTATTAGGAAGAAGATTTAAAAGATTCATTGCATAAAGCAATCTTCTATGAACTGGCTTCAAACCATCTCTTACATCGGGCAAGGATCTAGATGTAATTGTTGAAAGTGCATATTGTAAGAACCTTTTACTAAGTTCTTTTGAAAAATCTGCAATTTCTTGATCATTATTTTTAGTTTCTATTTCCATATTTATTATACCTTAGATAATTTATTTTCTAATTGTTTTTGCAATCTAATCCTAGAAGAGGGCAAATGACTATTTTTAAAAAAATTCATGTTGATAAAAAATTTTGTTATAATTAAACCATTCAAAACATCTTCATTTATATTCTCTTGATAATAGTTACCTCCTAAAAATTTAGGAAGAATAAATAGTTTATTTTTATATGGCAACCCAATATTATAACTAACTGCTCTACCTGTTTTTGGACTAACAAATGCTAAATTTTTACAATCATTATTGACAGCACATTTATTTAGTTTTAAGGAAAACCCTAATTCAGATAAAACTCCTAGTTCCCAATTAATATAGCCTTTAACCCAAGAGAAATTAATAGAATCAGATAATTTAAGAAGTTCAAATAATTTGATTGTTGCATTAAACAATTTTTGATTAGGCTCTCTTTCTGGAAGAATAAAATCAAATACATCACATACTGATGATAATGCGGAAAGCTGTATTGGTTGGCCCATAATATTTGGAGCTGTTGACTTTATCAGCTCTATTTTTAAAGATCCTAATTGTTCTGAAGTTCTAGATTTCCAATGAGCCGTACATAAATTTCCTTTCTGAAATGTTGCTCTTTTTTTTTTGCTATGACCACCAAAAACAAATCCTTTATATCTTCCATTTTTTTCACTTAAAACAGATGCAATAATTCCAGCCTCTCCATAAGGCTTTGATGATAACAAAATTACGTTGTCTTTCCATTCAAGCATTAATATCTAACCCTGTTGACTCAAGGAGTTTGGTATCTTGTAGGCAGTTTTCTCTGACTTTTACTTTTATATATAAATGAACTTTTTTATCAAAAAAATTCTCCATGTCTTTCCTTGCAAGTATTCCTAACATTTTAATATTTTTACCTAAATGGCCAATAATCATTCCTTTATGTGATTTTTTAGTAACGTAAATATTTTGATAAATTTCTATACTAGTATTTATTTTTTCTTTCCATGATTCAGTTTCAACAATTAAATTATATGGAATTTCATCATGCATATTAATAAATAATTTTTCTCTTAAAATTTCTGAAGCTATCTGTCTTTTGGGTGTGTCAGTCAGATCACTCTGATCATATAAAAAAGTGGCTTCTGGCATTTTTTCTATAAGGTAATTTAATAATAATCCAGTTCCACTTCCATCTAATGCTGAAAGCATAAAAATTTCTTCAAATTTAAATAAATTTTCAAAATTATGGATTAAAGGTAATAGCTTCTTTTTGTTTACCAAATCAATTTTATTCAATACTAAAACTGTATGTGTTTGATTACTTTTAAGTTCTTCAAGTGTTTTTATTGTGTATTCATCTATTGTTTTTTTTGTACAATCATACAAAAAACAAATTACCGTGGACTTTTTAGAGCTTTTCCATGCAGTTTTCACCATAATTTTATCTATGTAACTTTTTGGACTAAATAAACCTGGTGTATCAAGAAAAATTATTTGAGTATTTTTTCTAACAAAAACTCCCTTTAGAGTTGATCTGGTTGTTTGCTTTTTATGAGTAACAATTGAAATTTTTTCACCAATAACATTATTTAACAATGTTGATTTACCTGCATTGGGGGCACCAATCAAAGAAACAAATCCTGAATACTTTTTATTAATATTCGAAATAACTAAATCCCTTTTAATTTGTTTAATATTTTTTTTGCAGCAGAAAATTCAGCAGTTTTCAAATTCTTACCGGTTCCTTTTGATTTAAAATTAAGAACTTCTACTTGTACAACAAAAATAGGTTTGTGGTCAGGCCCCCGTTTTTCAATTAGTTTATAAGCTGGTAAATCTATACCTTTTTCTAGAACGAATTCTTGAAGAGCTGATTTAGAATTTACTGGGTTCAATTTCTTATTAATTAAAAAAAATTTTTCAATGAATAGTTGGGCTTTTGAGTAACCTCCATCAATGAAAATTCCACCTATAATTGCTTCTAGGGAATCAGCAAGGATTGAATCGTTTTTTTTGAAATTTTCATGATCTTTCCCATCTTGAACTAATATAAATTTATTCAATGTTATTTTTTTAGCAATTTTAGAAAGATAATATTCGTTAGTAAGAGATTCAAATTTCAAGTGGATTTTTGAAACGCTAAGATCTGACATCAAAATATTTAATTTTTGAGCTATAATCAAACCTAATACTCTATCTCCTAGAAACTCAAGTTTATCGTAGTTTTTTTTAATACCAGTGCTTTTATGGGTGAGAGCTTCTTTCAAGAGGTCTTTATTTTTAAAATTATAAGAAATTATTTTTTCTAAATTATTAATAAACAAAAAATTTCTCTAAGTAATTTTTTTGAAAATTCTATCATATCTGATATTAAACGGCCATCTCCAAAATTCCCAAAATTTTGTATCTCCACTTATTGAGAAGAAAATAAAATTACCTTTACCAACAAAATTTTCAAAAGGGACAAACCAACCACCATTGGCTCTGCTGTCAAGAGAATTATCTCTATTATCACCCATAACAAAGTAATTATTATCAGGCACCACGAACTCTTTTGTATTATCAAGGATCTGAAAATCATTTATATTTAGTACAGAGTAATTTTTACCATTTTCTAAAGTTTCTTTATATTTATCCATGTTTTGTTCAAATACTCTTTTATAAATATGTTTATAATTTCCTTCTTCAGTTTGATTAACTAACTTTTTGTTAATATAAAGTTTACCTAATTTCATCTGAATAGTATCACCTGGAAGGCCAACAACTCTCTTAATATAATTAATACTAGTATTTGTTGGTAGTTTAAAAACGGCAACATCTCCCCTTTTTGGTGTATCAGAAAATAATCTATTCTGAGGCAATGGAATTATTCCAAAAGGAAAAGAATACCTAGAGTATCCATAACTAAATTTTGATACAAAAAGATAATCACCAATTAAAAGATTAGGCAGCATTGAACCAGATGGAATATTATAAGGTTCAAATAATAATGATCTAAAAATAATTGCTATAAAAACAGCATAAAAAATAGTTTTAAAAAATTCAAAAAATCCACCATCTTTTGCTTTCTTTATTTTTTTTTTATTCATGCTTAATACTTTCTATAATGACAAATGAGGAACAATAGTTTTTTTCGTCACTTAAACTTACGTGAATTTTATAATTACAACTCTTTGGAACTAATTCCAAACATAATTTTTTGGCTGTATTAAAAATTTTAATATCTGGTTGCCCTCCATCTAAGTTTAAGATTTCTACATCTTGAAAGCTTGGAATTTTGGATTTTTTATTATGATTTAAAGCCTTATAAAAGGCTTCTTTAGCTGCAAATCTATTTGCGAGTCTCTGAATAAATTTATTGTTATTTTCAGAGAAAAATTCTAATTCATTTTTAGTATATATTTTATTTAAAAACTTATTACCAAATTTTTCATATATTATTCTAATTCTATTGATATCGACCAAATCATTTCCAATTCCTAAAATCATTAAAAACTGTTTACTCTAGCATCATTAATTATTTTCCTCATTTTTTTTATGGCTATTTCGATACCTGAAAATATAGCTTCTCCAATTATAAAATGACCAATATTTAGCTCTGTAATTTCAATTATTTTAGCAATTTCAACAACATTATGGTAATTTAATCCATGACCTGCATGCACATCTAGACCAACAGATTTTGCATATTTTGCACTAACTTTAATTTTTTCTAACTCAGCCTGAATTTCATTATTATCTATAGCATCACAATATTTACCAGTATGTATTTCAATTGCATCAACACCTAGCTCAGATGCAATTTTTATTTGATTAATATCTGGATCTAAAAATAATGAGCATAAAATACCAGCTTTTTTTAATTTTAAAATATTTTTAAAAATCGTTTTATTTTCAATAAGGTTAAGTCCTCCTTCTGTTGTTAGTTCATTTCGTTTTTCAGGAACTATACAACAAGCATAAGGCAGATTTTCAACAGCAAAATTTACCATTTCATCTGTAGAGGCCATTTCAAAATTCAGTGGAATTTTTAATTCATTTAAAAGATTTTTTATATCAGTGTCTTTTACGTGTCTCCTATCTTCTCTCAAATGAGCTGTAATATTATCAACACTACAATATTCAGCTTGCTTTGCAATAATTACAGGATCTGGATGTTTCCCACCACGAGCATTTCTAACAGTTGCTACGTGATCAATATTTATTCCTAAACGAATTTTATCCAATAGTTTTACCCTTTCTAATTTTACGTTTATACTGCCAATAATTAACAACAAATTTTGTTGGTAAATAACAAATAAATACTACAACAGGAAATAATATTATACTTCCAATTAACATTTCCGAAAAGTATTCTGCAAGGTTTTCAACAATTGTTTCATTCCCTAAAACAAAAGTATGATCAAATTTATCTGAAATTAATTGTGAACCAGCATACCAACTAAAAACCCAAAAAATTGGAAATATAAAGGGCAACCCTGTTAAAAGAGTTCCTATTACAGATGCTAGAACATTAGCTCTAAAAATAAATGCTAAGCTCATAGCGATTAATAAATTAATACCAAAAAAAGGATTAAAGTTTGTCCAAACACCAAAAGAAAATCCTAAGGCTATTTCATGTGGAGATGCTTTCAAATGTTTTAATCTTTTAATTTGAAAATTTAAATATCTTAATATATTTATAAAGAATTTCATTTATAAAAATTAACCACGATATCTATCAACAGTTTCAACATACATGTTTGATCGCAATTCTACTATTATATTTGTTATGTGACTTAAATCTTTTACTTCAACATCAACTAAAAACCTGAAGAAATCTACCTCTCTATTTACTAATTGTAAATTACTTATGTTTCCTCCATATTTATAGATGTGATTTGTTACTGAAGCTAGACTACCAGGTTCATTAGTCATTACTATATTTATTCTTCCTATATGGAATGTTGATCCGTCTTTATCCCAGTGAATATCTAACCATCTTTCTGGTATATCATAAAATTTTTCAAGTGTGTTACAATCAATAGTGTGAACAGTTATTCCTTTTCCTGTAGTAACGATACCAACAATATTTTCGCCTGGCAGAGGAGTACAACATTTAGCAAAATGGACTGCCATTCCAGGAATCAAACCATTAATTTGGAGAGTATTTTCATTCACATTTGGTTTAAAATTTTTATTTTTTTGCAATAAGGAATTATTGTTTTTAAGCTTATAGTTAATTTCAGGGAATAAAAAATTAATTATTCTTGATGGATCAATTGAGCCATTTCCTATATTAGCAAAAATATCATCTGATTTTAATAATTTCTCACTATCAAATTGATTTAGTTTTTTTGTAATTTTTTTAAGATCAAATTTTTTATTTACTTGGCGAAAATATTTTTGAAGTATTGCTTGGCCAACATTTGAAAATTCATCTTGTATTTTCTGCCTAATAAATTTTTTTATACCTGCTCGTGCTCTTCCAGTTTTAACAAAATTTTCCCATTCCGGTTTAGGCGTTGAATTTTTTGATCTTAATATATCAACTTGATCTCCATTTTGTAATATTGATTTTAATTGCCTTGGCTTACCATTTATTTTTACTCCAACGCATGTATAGCCAACATCTGAATGAACTGCATAAGCAAAATCGATTGGTGTAGCACCTCTTGGTAAAGCAATTAAATCACCTTTAGGGGTAAAACAAAATACTTGATCAGCGTACATTTCAAGTTTCGTATTTTCTAAAAAATCTTCCGGGCCATGATCTTGATCTAAAATAGAAACTAAATCCTGTACCCAACTATTATTTATCTTTTGTATCTTTTCAATATTTTGTTTATAAATCCAATGAGCGGCAATTCCAGTTTCAGCTATTTTATGCATTTCAAAAGTTTTAATTTGAATTTCGATTTTTTGTTTAAAGGGACCTATTACATCAGTATGAAGGGATTGATAACCATTTCTTTTTTTTGTACTAATATAGTCTTTAAATCGTCCCATAACGTTTGGATATTTTGAGTGTATTAAACCTAATGATGAATAACAATTTTGGATGTTTTCTACTAAGATCCTAAATGCCATTATATCAGAAAGTTGATCCATTGGGACATTTCTTCTCTGCATTTTTTGCCAAATTGAAAAAGCTGTTTTTAATCTGCCTGAGATTTCAATAACATTAATGCCACCTTTTATTAAGGTTTCACGAATTTCTTCAATAATTTGAGGTATTAATTTTTTTGACTCATTTTCAAGAAAACTCAACCTGTTAATTATAGATGTTCTCATTTGAGGTTGAACAACTGCAAAAGCAAGATCTTCCATTTCATTCTTGAGAGAAATAAGACCAACTCTTTCAGATAAGGGAGCAAATATTTCTAAAGTTTCTTGAGCAATTCTTTGTCTTTTTTCAGTAATTTTTATCCCGCCTATAGTTCGCATATTATGAGTTCTATCTGCTAATTTTACTAGCAATACTCTAATATCATTACTTGTTGCCAAAAATAGTTTTCTAAAATTTTCAGCTTGTTTTGACCTATCAGATTGAAGCTCAAGCTTTGATAATTTAGTAACACCATTAACTAATTTTGCTACTTCAGTTCCAAATTCAGTTTCTAAGATATCAATCGTAATATTACAATCTTCAACAACATCGTGAAGCAACCCTGTAATTATGGTATTTGCATCTAAGTTTAATTCAAACAGAATATTAGCAACTGCAATTGGGTGAGTAAAATAATTTTCCCCTGAAGTTCTTTTTTGACCTTGGTGTGCTTTTTCTGCAAAATCCCAAGCTTTTTTGATAATTTTAAAATTATTTGAATTATAAGATTCTTTGAAGTTATTAATTAATTTATTCTCATCCATATATGTAATGATAACATATAAGAAATTATTTAAAAATTATAAATCTTCAGATTTTATTAAACTTTCATCAACATCCTGAAAACCATTTTCTATTTTATGATTAACATCATTTGTATTTTTAAAATCTGTTAATTCGTCTTCGATTGAATATTGATTTTCTTTTATTTCATCAATGTCTTCATCATTTTCTTCTTCAGATATTTCTGTATTACTTAATTTTTGAAGGCTTTTAATAATTTCATCTCTTAAAAAATCAGGATCTATGGTTTCCTCAGCTATTTCTCTTAATGCAACAACAGGATTTTTATCATTATCTCTATCTATGGTTAAAGGATTTCCGGTTGAAATATTTCTAGCTCTTTGGGCAGCACCCAAAACGAGATCAAATCTATTTGGTATTTTTTCTATACAATCTTCAACTGTAACTCTAGCCATAAATCACCTTATTTTGGAGAATAATAATTACAAAATTACTAAAAATCAATATATATTTATTTTTTTTAAAATAAATTAAATTTTTCTAATTTTTTGTTTTGGAGCATATTCTAGAATTAAATCATTTATTGATTTTTTAAAAATTGGGTGAACCCAATTTGGT
This sequence comes from uncultured SAR116 cluster alpha proteobacterium, assembly GCA_902522415.1. GTDB lineage: Bacteria > Pseudomonadota > Alphaproteobacteria > Puniceispirillales. The sequence continues at coordinate 28,120 of CABYVI010000002.1, forward strand.
TCAATTTCCCTCATTGGTAGAAGTACGAAATATCTTAGATGCATTCTCGGATGTGGTAAAACTGGCTGTCCTTTATTTATTAAACCTTCAAAATCGATTATATCTAAATCTAAAGTTCTAGCTTCATTTAATATGTTCCTTTTTCTACCAAAGATATTTTCAATATCATGTAATAAATCAATTAATTTTTCAGGTGAATTTTTAGTTTGTATTTTTACTAAAGTATTAATAAACCAAGGTTGATCTGAAATAGGGACTGGTTCACTTTCATACCAATTAGATATTTTTTTTACATAAATATTATATTTAGGAAATAAATTTATAACTGTTTCCAAATTTTTTCTCAAAGAGATTTTATGATCAAATTTTAAATTTGCACCTAAAGAAATAAAAGCTGTATTAATCATTATATTAAATAAAGTTTAAAAAAATTAAAAATGAATAAAAAATATTATGAAGCTCCATTAAATTGTAAAAAATGTTTACGATTATATAATTACAGAAATACAATTATGGCTAGTAATCCATCTTGGCATAATAAACCAGTAAAATCTTTTGGGTCAATAAATTCTAAAATTTTAATCGTAGGATTAGCACCGGGAAAAAAAGGGGCGAACAGAACTGGAAGACCATTTACAGGTGATGGAGCTGGCGAAACATTATTCAAATCTTTAATTAAGCATAATTTAGCAATTGGTAATTATAATATTAATGCTGAAGATAATTTAACACTAATTGATTGTAGAATAACAAATATTGTTAAATGTGTTCCACCTAAAAATCGTCCAACTGGAGAAGAGTTTAATAATTGTAAACAATTTCTGAAAAATGAAATAAAAGGAATGATTAATCTTAAAAAAATTTTGGCTTTAGGAAGGGATGCTTATAATAATATATTACAATATTATGAGTTACCTAAAAATAAAAATTTATTTAAACATGAGTCAATTGTCAAACTTCCAGATAACAAAATTTTGGTTGGTTCATATCATTGCTCAAGATATAACACTAATACAAAAAGGCTCACTAATGAGATGTTTGATAATGTAATAAATTTTATAAAGAATTCTTAATTTTGATCTTTTAGGATTCTTAATTTCTGCCTATTCCATTCTCGTTGTTTAATGTTTTCTCTTTTATCTTGTTTTTGTTTTCCAATGGCAATACCTAAATCAATTTTAGCTAATCCTTTGTTATTAAAATAAAGAGATAAAGGAACTAGTGTAACACCATCTTTTTTAATTAAACCAATTAGTTTATTTCTCTCCTTTTTTGTAACCAGAAGCTCTCTTTGTCTTAAAGGATCATGATTAAAATTATTTGCAGATTCATAAATTGGAATATTTGCATTTATTAAACAGATTTTTCCTAGTGTCTCTGAAGCATATGATTCACTTATACTTGCTTTGCCTTGTCTCAGTGACTTAACCTCAGTACCTTTTAAAATAATTCCAACTTGCAGTTTTTCTTTAATGTCATAATTAAATCTTGCTTTTCTATTATCGGCTATTCTGCCATGAGATATTAATTTTTTATTAGACATCTTTAAAAATTGAATTTTGTTTACAAAAGTTCACATTCTTTCAGTGCATTAATAACCTGATTTTTGCTAGAATCTTCAATTTCAACAATAGGCAATCGTGCCTCTGATTTGCACAAACCTAATTTTTCAGCAGCAAATTTTACTGGGCCAGGACTACTTTCACAAAACATAGCCTCGTGTAAATTGATCATTTGCAAATGAATTTCAAAAGATTTTTGGAGATTTTTGTTTTTCCAAGCATTATGCATTTGTGATAAAAATTTTGGAGCAATATTTGATGAAACCGATATACACCCATGTCCACCAGCTGCAAGGTAAGGTAAAGCTGTTGCATCTTCTCCAGATAATTGTGAAAACCCATCTCCAATTAGCCTTAATAATTTAGGCGGCCTTGATATATCTGCAGTAGCATCTTTTATTCCAGAAATTAATTCATGATTTTCACAAAGTTTCACTAGAGTACTATCATGAATAGGAATAATAGATCTACCTGGAATATCATAAACAATGACAGGTACTTTTGCAGCATCAGCAACTGACATAAAATGAGAATAAAGTCCTGATTGTGTTGGTTTATTATAATATGGAGTAACTACTAAAACTGCATCAGCACCTGCTTTACCAGCATGAGATGCTAGTGCACATGCCTCACTTGTTGAATTAGATCCTGCGCCTGCAATTACAGAAACTTTACCAGCACTTTCTTCAATGCAAACCTCAACTATTTTCTCATGCTCATAATGGCTTAAAGTAGGTGACTCACCAGTTGTTCCTACAGGTATCAAGCCAGCTGTACCATTATCAATTTGATGTTTTACAATGTTTCTAAATGAATTTAAATCTAATTCGCCATTATCAAATGGAGTTATTAATGCAGTCATAGATCCAGTGAATTTTGGTTTTTCTTTCCTTAAAGAGCCTAGCAAGTTCATCTCCTATTTAAATGTTCAATGTATTATGTTAATAGGCTTAAAGACCATAGTTAACAATATTTAAATTTTTATAATGATATCAATATATCAAATTAATAATGCATTCAAACGCATAAATAAATACATATATAAAACTCCAATTATTTATTCAGATAAACTAAATAAAATCACTGGATCAAACATATTAATCAAAGCTGAAAATCTCCAAAAAACAGGTTCATTTAAAATACGAGGTGCAATAAATTTAATTTCTCAAATTAGAGAAGAGAAAGTGGTTGCTCCATCAAGTGGCAACCATGCTCAAGCAGTTGCTGCAGCTTCTCAATTATTTAATAAAAATGCAACATTAGTAATGCCTTCAGATGCACCAAAATCAAAGGTTTTAGGAGTTAAAAGTTATAATGGGAAAATCATTTTTTATGATAGAAACAATGAAAACAGAATAAAGATTGCTTCTGAAATTTCAAAAAGAGAGAACTCAGTTTTAATTCCTCCTTATGATCACGAAGAGATAATTAAAGGTCAGGGTACTTTGGGAGTTGAAATAATTGAACAATTGGAGGAGATGAAATTCAAACCTGACTTAATACTTTGCTGTTGCGGTGGAGGTGGATTAATTGCTGGTGTTGCAACAGCAATTAAATCTAAATGGAAAGATACAAATGTGCATCCTGTAGAACCAAAATTTTGGGATGATACAAAAATTTCACTTGAAAAGAATCGACGTTATTTAATAAAAAATAAGAAATATAGTATTTGTGATGCACTATTAGCAGAAACGCCAGGAAAACTAACATTTGATATAAATAAAAAAATTCTCTCCGAAGGTATTTCAGTAAGTGACAGAGAAGTTATGAAAGCAATCAAAATTGGATATGAGTGGTTGAAAATGGTCATTGAACCAGGGGGCGCCGTTGCATTAGCGGCTTCAATTTCTAAAATTGAACTTGTTAAGAATAAAAATGTATTAGTAGTTCTTTCTGGAGGGAATATTGATACAGATATTTTTACTGAATCTCTAAATATGAATTTTTAAAATAAAAAATTACCTAGCTTAAGGTTTAAGATAGTTTTTAGCTATTTCATCTAAATTTTTAACTTTAATTTTTGAAGCCATGCCCTCAGCCCCAAATCTTTGCAGTCTGTCTAAGCAAACCTTTTTCATGGCATGCATAGCAGGCCCTAGATATTTTCTAGGATCAAATTCCTCAGTTTTCTCTTTAAGAGTCTTTCGAATAGATCCAGTAATAGCAATTCTACAGTCAGTGTCTATATTAATTTTTCTGACCCCATTTTTTATACCCCTCTCAATTTCTTCTAAAGGAACACCCCAAGTTTGAGGCATGTTACCTCCATTTTCATTAATGACATTTTGGAGTTCCTGTGGAACAGATGACGATCCATGCATAACTAAATGAGTATTTGGGATTTTTTTATGTATTTCCTCAATAACATTCATAGCTAGAATTTCTCCGTCAGGTTTTCTAGAAAATTTATATGCTCCATGACTAGTTCCCATAGCAATTGCAAGGGCATCAACATTAGTTTTTTTTACAAAATCAACAGCCTGATCTGGGTCTGTTAGTAATTGATTTTTTTCTAACTTGCCTTCTGCTCCATGACCATCTTCAGCTTCACCAGTTCCAGTCTCTAAAGAACCTAATACTCCTAATTCGCCTTCGACTGAGACTCCAAATAAATGAGCCATATCAGAAACTTTTTTTGTAACATTTACATTATAGTCATAATCTGATGGTGTCTTTCCATCATCTAAAAGCGAGCCATCCATCATGACAGAACTAAATCCATATTTTATTGCAGACATACATGTTGCAGGGCTATTTCCGTGGTCTTGGTGCATACACACTGGAATATTAGGATAGAGTTCTATAAATCCTTCTATTAATTTTGATAGAATTTTATCATTGGCATAAGCTCTTGCCCCTCTACTAGCTTGAATAATTACTGGAGCATTAAGTTCACTTGCTGCATCCATAATTGCAAGACCTTGCTCCATATTATTTATATTAAATGCTGGAAGACCATATTGATATTCAGCTGCATGATCTAAAAGTTGTTTTAAACTAATCAGTGCCATAGTCACCTCTATATTGAGTTAAATTACTTTCGATTTAATAAATACTTTGATTTTTTAATTATATTATCTTTAGAAATTTTAAAATGATCGTAAAGTTCATTTGCTTTACCAGAAGCACCAAATGTTTCCATTCCAATAAAAATATCATCTTCTGAAAGCCATTTATCCCATCCAAATGAAATAGAAGCCTCAATAGCGATTCTCGGTTTATTTCCAAGAATCTCTTTCCTGTAAGATAATTCTTGTTTTTCAAACAATTCCCAGCAGGGCATAGAGATAACAGCTACTGAAATATTTTCCTCCTTAAGTTCTTTTGCCGCTTCTATAGCTATAGAAACTTCTGACCCAGAAGACAAAATAGTTAAATCCCTTTTAAAAATATCGCCATAAATAATGTAAGCACCTTTACTTGATAAATTCATTTCAGTCTCTTCTTGTCTTAAAGTAGGGAGACCCTGTCTTGATAGTGCTAAAACTGAGGGTGTTGAAATACTTTTTAAAGCTATTTCCCATGCTTCATTGACTTCAATGCCATCAGAGGGTCTAAAAACATTTAGATTTGGAGTAGACCTTAACATAGATAAATGCTCAATAGGTTGATGTGTTGGTCCGTCTTCGCCTAGCCCAATTGAATCATGTGTTAAAACATAGATTACTCTTTGTTGCATTAATGATGATAACCTCATACCACCCCTCATGTAGTCTGAAAAAACTAAAAATGTTCCACCATAAGGAATTGAACCACCATAAAGAGAGATCCCATTCATTATAGAGGCCATAGCATGTTCGCGAACACCATAATGAATGTAGTTTCCTTGAAAGTCACTTGGCTCAATTATTTTCATGCTACTTGCAAGTGTAAGATTTGATCCTGTTAGATCAGCTGATCCACCAATTAAAATATCTGTATTTTTATTAATAATCTCAAGCGTCAACTGGCTAGATTTTCTTGTTGCGTTTTTTGGCTTCTCTTTTATAAGTTTTTTGCTATAATCTTTTAATTCTAAAAAAATTTTTTCGGGTAAATTACATTTTAATCTATCAAAAAATTCTTTTTTTGAACTAGATAAATTTACCAAATTTTTCCAATTTTTATATTTCATTTCTGATTTATTAGAAACATACTTCCAAGCATCCAATGCTTCTTTAGGAAATTCAAAAGGAGGAAAATTCCATTTTAGATTTTGTCTTGTTAAATTTATTTCACTTTCACCAAGAGGTGCTCCATGGACTTTATTAGTTCCAACAAAATTAGGTGACCCAAAACCAATTTTTGTTTTACAAGCAATAATGGAAGGACGATCATTTTTTTGAGCTATTGAAATAATTTCTTCTATTTCTTCTAAATTATGACCGTCTATGGAATGAACATCCCAATTACAAGACTTAAACCTTTGAAGTTGATTGGTTGATGTAGCTAAGTTTGTATTGCCATCTATTGAAATCTCATTATCATCCCAAAGAATGATCAGTTTATTTAACTTTAAATGTCCTGCCATATCAATTGCTTCATGGCTTATGCCTTCCATTAAACAACCATCACCAACAATCACATATGTAAAGTGATCAATGATATCAGAGCCAAACTTTTTATTTAAAATTTGCTCACTTATTGCCATCCCCACGGCATTAGCTAAACCTTGTCCAAGTGGCCCAGTTGTAGTTTCAATTCCATCGGCATGTCCATATTCTGGATGACCAGCTGTCTTGGAATTTAGCTGACGAAAGCTTTTTATTTGATCAAGAGTCATGTCTTTATAACCCAGAAAATAGTTGAGGGCGTAAAGAAGCATCGATCCATGACCAGCAGATAAAACAAATCGATCTCGATTAGGCCACCTAGGTTCATTTGGATATATGTTTATAAACTTAGAAAAAAGAACTGTAGCAACATCTGACATACCCATTGGCATTCCAGGGTGACCAGATTTAGCCTTTTCAACAGCATCTAAAGATAAAAATCTTATTGAATTAGACATAAGGCCTAAAACTTCTTTACTCAATTTACTTTTTTCCATTCAACATACCAATTTTTAAAAAAGTTTTTATTTCGTCTGAGGAACCAAAAATTAGAGGTACTCTCTCGTGAAGTTTTTTGGGATGTAACGACAATATTCTATTTTTACCATCTATTGCTGTTCCACCTGCTTGTTGAATTATAAATGAAATAGGGTTGGCTTCATAGACAAGTCTTAATCTGCCTTTTTCATAACCTTTTCTGGCATCTTCAGGATACATAAAAATACCACCTCTAATTAAAATTCTTAGACAGTCAGCTACTAATGAACCAATCCATCTCATATTATAACTTTTATTACTCATAGTTTTATCAACACCAATACATTTATCTATATACCTTTTAATTGAATTTGGCCAAATTGTATAATTAGAAAAATTAATAGAAAGCTCATTAGTGTTTGGAGGAATAATAATTGACCTATCTAAAAGGATAAATTTATCTTCGTTATTTAATTGAAACAGCAGTACCCCATTTCCCAGTGTAAGAACAAACATTGTCCTTGGTCCATAAACAAAAAAACCAGATGCCTTTAATTTGTCTCCTTTTTGCAATATAGTTTTAGAGTAGTTTGGATCTTCTGCATATATTCCAAAAATTGTTCCTATTGGTGCATTAGTTTCAATATTCGAAGAACCATCTAAAGGATCAATGCATATAGAATACTTACCTTGCTTATTAAAAAGAACTTCTGCATTTTCTTCTTCAGAAGCATACCATTTTAAATTGCAATCTTTTAGATGCTGTTTAACTATTAAATCAGTCTCAATATCAAGTTTTTTTGTTTTGTCGCCATCAGCATTAATAGAGCCTATATTTTGATCTAAATCTTTTCTTTCTGGGCTGAATATTAATTTTGATATTTTAATGGCGGCGAATGATATACTCTCAATTATATTTAAAAGCTCATTTGAATTAGGACTTTCTATTTCATTATTTATAAAATTTTGAAGGTTCATAAAGATATTAAAACTCTATAGATTTATATTGTAAACTACATCTAAATAGATTAATTCAAATTAAGTAAATTTAAATATTATTTATGATGCTATAAATTAATTTTAATCAATGAAATATAACCTAAGTCTAAGACAGCTCAAAACCATTCTTGTTGTATCTGATAATAAAAGACTTATCAAGGCATCAGATATCTTATCATTGACGCCCCCTGCTGTCACAATACAACTAAAACAAGCTGAGGAAGAACTAGGTTTACTATTATTTGATAGAACATCGAATGGTTTAAAATTAACTGATGCTGGTAGTGAAGTTGTTAAGTGTGCTAGAAATATTTTTGGACATCTTAATGACTTGAACAACAAAATTGAAGAAGTTAAATATGCAGAAAGAGGATCTGTAAAAGTTGGCGTAGTATCAACTGCAAAGTACTTTGGTCATAATGTCATTGCCGGTTTTATAAATAAAAATCCAAACATAAAAACATTTATTAAAGTTGCACCCAGAGAGGAAATACTAAAAGATCTATCTTCTTTTGAATTGGATTTAGCTATAACGGGAACCGTTCCGTTTAATAGGGATTTAGATACTAAAGCTTTTGGCGATCATCCACTAATTTTTATATCTTCACCAAAGTCATCTTTAGCAAATAAAAAAATAATAAAGAAAATTGAACTTATAAATCAAAAAATACTTACAAGAGAGATTGGAAGCGGTACTCTTAATACTTTGCAAAGCTATTTAGATGAAACAAAATTAGCTTATGAACCATATTTAACAGAAGTGGGTTCAAACGAAACAATAAAGCAAGCAGTGATTTCAAATATCGGTATAGCAATGATATCTGAACACTGTTGCATTAATGAAATAAAATTTAACTTACTTAAAAAACTAAACGTTGAAGGGTTGCCAATTATCAAAAAATGGTATGTTACAAGGTTAAACTCAAGACAGCAGTCATCTTCAGCAAAATTACTTTTTAATTATATATTTAAAAATGCAAAAAATTTTTTACCGTAATTATTTTAATCAGTCATCAAACATTTATATTGATTAACTTGTCGATATCCATCGAAGTTAAGAATATTAAGTTTTAAATTCCCAAAACCAAAAACTAAAGTTTTTTGACCTGAAATATATTTTTTACTTAATTTGAAACACTTAAAGTTTTCATTTTTTTTAATTTTAAAACTATCTTTTATGAAGTTATTCTTATTTATTGACGGTTCACTTGCATTAGTTTTAAGTGATGTAAAAAAAAATATTAATACTAAAATGATAGAAATGTATCGAAAAAAAAACATAATCCTATAAACGCCTTAGTTACACAAAGTTTAAATATTTATTTTGAATTAATCTTAATATAGATAGGAGGCACTTCTTCTGGAATAATTTTTTTTATAATAATAGACAAAATTCCTTCATCTAAGCTTGCATTTTCAACTTTTAAATTACTTTCAAGTCTAAATTTTTTTTCAAAAGGTCTTTGGGCAATCCCCTTATAAAGGTACTCTTGATGAGTTGAGTCATTTATTGATTCAGCTTTGACAACTAATAATTTATCTATCACCTCAACTGATAATTTATCTACTGAAAAACCTGCTACAGCAATTGTAATTTTATACTTATTATCTTGCAGTTTTTCCAAATTATATGCTGGATAATTAGATTCTTTTACTTCTGCTAATTTATTAAGCTCATCGAAAAAAGCATCAAAACCAACAAAGGATTTTATTACGGATGATGAAATTATTGTCATAATTAAATTTAATATACAGAGTTAATAAATAATTAACAATATACATTAAAAGTAATTATGAAAACAGAGGATTAGCCTCCCTTTTTCTCTTTTTTTCTTCCGCTTTTTTCAAATATAGAAGAGCCTCATTTTTAGAAAGTAGCAGTTCAAGAATACTTTTTTCTCTTTGACTTTTCTCTATATTTTCTTCTTCTGATGTTGCTGCATATTCGTAATTCAACTTTTTGCTCATTTTATCCTCCATAAAAAACAAAAATTTGACATAAATAAAATAAAGCAAGGTTTGTACCAGTTGTTATTTTGTAAAAATTAAGTAAGGTTGATTTAATAAAAAATTTAATATTAAATCTAAATATAGACATGTCAGATGTATTTTTAAATATCGATGAACAACCTAAAGATAGTGTTTCAATGATCTCTGAACGATTAGAAGACAGATCTTTTAAAGGCCAATTCTCTGATTTCACAAAAGAATATTTCGAACTTCTGGATTATGATGAATACTCCAGAATTCTTGAATTAGGAGGAGGAACAGGAGTTATTGGAAGAAATTTTATTGAATATACAAATTTCAAGGGAAAATATGTTGTTTCAGACTTAAGTAAAGAGTTGTTAAACTTTGGTGAAAAGAAAGCTAAGGAATTAGAATTAGATAATCATCTTGAGTTTAAACAAATAGACGCAATGTCAGAAATCATTCATGATCAAGGTTCTTATGATGCTATAATTATGCACACACTTGTAAGTCATGTTCCCAACCCTGCCCTTGTAATTGAAAATGCAAAAAAACTTCTTAAAAGAAATGGTAAAATAATAATTTTTGATGCTGATTACGAAACTCTACTAATGGCATCAGGTAACAAAGAACTTGATGAAATAGTTAATACTGCCATTAAAAAAGGATGCGTTGCACAGCCAAAAGTAATGCGCCTCATTCCCAAAATTGCTAATAGTCTCAAACTAAAACTGATTAAATATAAGTCAAATTTATTATTTGAAGCAGGGAGTGCTGAATTTTTTTATGGAATGGGTAAAACTTTATCAACTGCTGTTGTTAAATCAAATCAACTAGAAAAAAAAATAGCGGATAAGTGGGTAAAAGAAATGGAAAAAGCTATGTCTGAAAATACATTTTTTGGAATGTGCCCATACATTACATATATTTATGAAATATAAATTATTTATTTAATTACTATTTTTATCTCTTCTTCTTGTTGTTCTGCCTTTAGATCTAGGTTTAGTAAAATCCTCATCACCTTCTAGTTTGCCGCTGACATTAGAATATTGCTTAGTAAAAGCATCTGACCAACTTCCTAATTTTTCACTGAAGTCTTTCCAATTTTCTATTTTTTCTTGATCCCTATACATTGCAAATGGTCTCAAAGTACTCTCATAAAAATCAACTTGCTTATGAGTTCGGTATTGCATTGGAGAATACTTATTCCAATGAAGACATTGCTCAAGAGGTCTTCTGTATCTTTTATCCTGAGTTTCTGCAGGATAACCAATTGGAATTGTACCAAAAGCTTTCATCCATTTAGGATAACCTAATAAATTTGATAATTCATTATTAGTTGTGTCCTCCCCTCCTCCAGAAAGCCAAGCTGAGGTTAGACCCTCAGCTGCAACTCCTAATTGAATATTCTGGATTGCAGCACCCATCGAACACAAAAATATAGCATCATTATTTCGAGAATACTCTTCTTCGTAATCTTTTGTTGAAGCATGTGGAAAACAAACTTTCCACCTAGGATCACCAAGAACTATTATTATTGCAACTGTATTAGCTAAATAAGTTTTCTTTACTGCTGGGAAACCTTTTGCAAAGTCAACGAGTCTTTGAGCTTGTTTAAGAAATATATTTGTTGTGGATGCAATCATCTTTTTATCTTTAATAACAATAAAATCAAAACACTGTGTGTTAGCACCTGATGGAGCCCATCTTCCACAATCAACAATTCTTTTTAAAGTACCTTTTGAAACCGTTTTTCCAGGTTCAAATTTTCTTACACTCCGTCTTTTTTTTAAAACCTTATCAAATAATATTTCTTTTTTAATCTCCATGTTTGAAATCTCCAAGTTAAATAGAAACTGAAAAATGTCTTTAATTATTGATAATTAATATACTTATTAGTTGAATTATAAATTAAAAAATAATTTCATAAATTGATTATCCAAAAGATTCAATTACCTTTATTAAATGGACAATGAATTTGTAATTTTATCTAAATTATTATTCTTATCTTTTATTCACTCAACTTTGATAACGATTTTTTTATACTTAAGATCTTTTAAAAAACTTCAAATCATTTTATTGGTGACTATTTTTACATTTATTATTTATTTTTTAAATTTATTTATATTAAATAGTAATTATAAAACCTTTTATATTTTTAATGCTTCAATTTTAACAATAATTTATTTTGAGTTTTCAATAATTTTAGAAAAATATTTTTTTAGAGACTTTCTTGAAAATTCTCTGCCGATTTCAATAAATTATATAATAAGTTTTACTTTGATGATAAATGCTGGATACTTTACTTTAATGTTAATCTATCATGTATTTAAATAAATGAATTATAATTAATTTTTATATAAGATTAAGTAAAACGAGCAATCAGTGTAATTTTGTTTATTTTACTTTAAAAAATTTTTTATAAGGTAACTTATAATTTTCCATCCATCAGTAATTAATACATACAGGAAAATTCCAATAATCGCTATACCAATAATGATTGCTATATAATCGTACATAATTCATATGTTAATATTAACTAATTTATATTTTAATTTATTTTGGTTTTTAAATCTAAAATTTTATTTTTAACAACCCAAATAATTTATCAAACAATTATTTTTCCTTCTCGACAATCAAAAATTTCTGCTATAAATTCACATCAAGTGGAGGGATGGCAGAGCGGTAATGCAGCGGATTGCTAATCCGTCAACCCCTGATTAGGGTCTTTTACCGACAATTTTAAGACAAATAACCATACCTTATTATACACTAAATTTGGCTAAATAAAAGGCATTTAGAGTAAATTTTGTACGAAAAATTAACTTGTCTAAAAACGACATAGTTATGCAACGGATTAAAATTATTTGTCTATAAGATTTCTATTGTTTAATAAAATATTCTCAAGAACAAGGAACTGGAATAGTAAGAGTACAACCGAATCCTTCTTCCCAAGCTCCACAAGTGACACAACCAGCTTCATTTTTCTTTACAACCTCCTTAGCCTGTTCTTTTGCCTGTTCTTTTGCCTCCTCTTTCGCTTGATTTTTAGCTATTTCTTTTGCAGCTTCATTAGCTTTGATTTTTGCATCTTTTTTGATTTGGTCTTTAACCTCATCTACTCCTTTACCAATCAATTCAAATGTTTTACCAAGTACTTTCTCAGCTTTTTGATTATCTTCACCAATAATCTTATTAAGAGGAACGAATACCAATTCTCCCTCAATCATAACCGCAACCATTCCATCCTTTGATGATGTGTTTTTTATCTTTTCAATAAGCTCATCTTCTGTCATTTCACTGACAGGTTTATTTATTTCCTGCTTAAGCGGTTCTTCCTCTTTAGGTTCTTTATTTTCAAAATCAGCAAATGCTTTATCCAAAACTGCATCGATTTCAGCATCACTTTTTCCCTGTAATTCACTCATAGGTATATTGATAATGTCTTCATCCATAACAATGAAGAGTTGTTTATTTAATACACCTACTTGGTCACCTCCGTTTTTATACTTTTCAATAAGCTTTTTCTTTTCATCTGGCGAAGCAAAATCATATACATTTCCATCAGACGACCAAACCTGTCCACTTTTAATCGTGAATGCATGAGTATTAAAAGAAATGAATATACATATAATTATGATTGAAAATATTCTCATATCTTAATTGTATCGTACAAAAAAATTAAATTCAAAGATTGTAATAACTATTTTCCTAATTTCGACATTAAAATTTGAAAACATATTATTTTAATTTATAATTTTCCTTCTCGACAACTAAATTTTTCTGCTATAAATTCACATCAAATGGAGGGATGGCAGAGCGGTAATGCAGCGGATTGCTAATCCGTCAACCCGTAAAGGGTTGCGAGGGTTCAAGTCCCTCTCCCTCCGCCAATTAAATCACAATAAATCAAAGATTTAAGCCCTAAGTGTCAGGATTGAATACTGACACCTTTATTTTGCTATTTTTTGAAGAATTTTGTTGCACTATTTAAAGTTATAGCTGCAAATATTATCGCAATTAGTTTCTTCATTTTTATTTCTTCTCTTTTCTTCTTTTTCTAGCAAATACCCTAAGAAGCCTTAATGACATTCTGATAATCAAACCGATTGGCAGTCTCATTTTCTTCTCCCACAAAATTTACTTCAAACTTAGCACAAACCTAAAGGCAAAAAATATTGGAAATTAACTTAAGTTAAATAAATTGAAAGTTTTTAAATAAACTATTCAGAAACCGAAGCAGCTTTTTTATCATCCGAAACAAAAACAGAAGCAGTTACTCCTTGTCCATTAAAGGAACCTGAATTTGAATGAAATTCTTGAATTGCTCCCATTATTTCTTGCATTTTTGCTTGTTCCTTAGCAGCATCTTTAATTGCCTCTTTAGCCCAGTCTTTATCCATATCTTCAGTTGTTATTGCTAGGTTTGAACCTCCCCATGCAAAAGAAACGGGTCCATCTTTAGCTTTTTCTTTATAATCGTTGACAATTTCAGAAACGCTTAACTCTTTCGTCTCTTCTCTAGTATTTTTAATAATATCCTTTGTGTCTAAAACAATTTCATTATCTAATAATGAGTCAACTTCAGGCCTATTCTTTATTTTGTCTTTTTCAAATTTTTCAAAAGCCTCTTCTAAAATTAAGTCCATGTCACTATCACTAGCACCTCTAATTTTACTTAATGGAATATTTATAATATTGTCACCTACTATTACAAAGAGGTTGTTATTCATAACCCCTACTTGGTCGCCACCACTTTTATGCTTTTCAATAAGTTTTTTCTTTTCATCTGGAGATGCAAAGTCATATATATTTCCATCAGATGACCAAACCTGTCCACTTTTAATAGTGAATGCATGAACATTATTAGCAATGAATATACATATAATAATGATTGAAAATATTCTCATATCTTGATTGTTAGGTGAAAAAAATTAAATTCAAAGATTTTTATTACTATTTTCATATTTACGACATTTAAATCTGAAAGCAAATAAGTTTAATTTATATGATAAGATGTAATTCATATAAAGAAAGTCGCTATTGTCGTTCTTGGCGCTATTGTCGTGACGAGTGGTCTCTAAGTGTTTGATTTTGTTGATTTTCGTTTGCTCTCCTTCCACCAGAAGCGTTCTCTGATTTAGTTCATAAGAGCTCATAAAAGCTCTAAAAACATTATGATTTCAATGTTTCATCGATTTATTCTCACTTTTAAACATTCATAAGATATAGAGAGGAGTACACTCTATATTTACCATGTTATATACATCTTAGTTACAACCATCCAAACAATAAAACCTCAATATGGCCACAATATTAATTAATATTCTTTAGATGAATAAGTCCTAAATATGTTAAACAGTACATATGTACAATTTAATATTTAAAGTAGACATTAATAAAAAATCTAAATTTATAATATTCAATTTGTATGTTTATAGTTTAATATTTTTATTTTATTTATATAATATAAGGTAAAAATTTGATTAAAATATTAAATATTTCAACTGTAGTTTATATACTCATACTATTTTTTTTATCTCCAGTTTATGGGTTAGAAAAGGATAGAGATAAAATAATCCAAGAAATCATATATAATTCTATTTCTTCTTATGATGGTAAATGTGCTTGCCCTTATCAAAGGACTACTAAAGGATCACGATGTGGTAAAAGAAGTGCTTACTCAAAACCGGGGGGATATGAGCCTCTTTGCTTTCCTGAAGACATAACTGAAGATATTTTAAATGCATTTATAAATTCTGCTAAAACTGATAAAAATCCTGCAGTTAATATTCTGGGCAGAGTGTCAATTACTGACGGTGATACTATTAAATTAGGAACAGTTAAAGTTAGATTACATGGTATAGACGCTCCTGAAAGTAAACAAAATTGTAAAGATGCAAAAAATAAAGCCTATGCCTGTGGAAGACAATCAACAGCGTTTTTAAAATCATTAGTTAAAAATAAAGAAGTACAATGCGAAGGAAAAGATAAAGACCGATATGGAAGAATTATTGGAATTTGTTATGCAGATGAAATTAATTTGAATTCTACAATGGTAAAAGAAGGTTGGGCCATAGCATATCGATATTACTCAAAGGATTATGTTAAAGAAGAAGAGATGGCCAAAAGAGATAAAAAAGGTATCTGGCAGGGCAGTTTTGAAGAGCCTTATATTTGGAGAAAAAATAATTAATTATAGAGAAAAAGTGGATTGAAAGTAGGGTTAATATATTATAATTTTAAATAAAGTAAGGCTATCAGAGGGTTAGATTTGGTATTAAAGCACCCTCTCCCTCCACCAATAATTCAACATTTAGGCAATGTTATTTTTTGGCAATTATTGTATAGTTTTTGCGCTTCTATTATTTGACTTTCACTCATTTTACTTTCAATCATAATTAAATTATTAAAAGCTGCTTCAACACCTTTTTCTTTTGCTATACTCCACCACATATGAGCCTTAGGAAAATTTTTTCCTACGCCTTGTCCAAAATAATACATATTACCAATAATAATTTGCGATGCTGGGTGTCCCATAAAAGAAGCATCAAGAAATAAATTCATAGCTTTATTAAAATTTAAACTAGTTCCCTTTCCATGATAATATAATAATCCTAAAGCATATTTTGATAACATATGTCCATTATCAGAACCTAGTGTAAACCATCCCAAAGCCTCTTCATTGTCTTTATCAACACCAATTCCATTTTTATACATTAAGCCTAAATTATATTGTGCAGTAGCATTTCCCTGGACAGCTTCAAAGCTAAGATAGTAAAGGGCTCTGTCATAGTCTTTCATTTCAAGTGCAAACATTCCTTTCTCAAGCTCATTTGAGAGTGCTGAACTTAAATAAAAACAAAAAAATATGAACAAAAAAATTCTTATCATTTTATAAAATTTTGGTACAAAATTTGAATAAAAATCATTATGACACATATTAATTTTGAAATCTTTCTTTTTTTATTTGTAATTATTTGTAGTGGTATTTTTTACCTTCCTATCAATAGATGGGAATATAAAATATCTGAAAGGAACAGAATGAATTTTGAAAAAAAAATTAAACGAAGAAACTTAAAGATAAAAGCTCTTAAAAATTTAAAGAGGACTTCGAGTAATTTGTCTAATGCAATTCATAATTAAGAGAGTTTTATGAAAATACACAAAGATTTGAATATTATAGTTGTTAAGGATAAAAAGCTTGAAATTTTCAAAAACTATAAAATGCTATTTTTATTTTTTGTTGTAGTAAGTATTATTTTTACAACTTTATTAATTTTTAAAACACTATAAATTATTCACTCAATAAACTATCAATTCTTTCCATTAATTCATCTTTATTGTAGAGATCGTAATAAGATGATGCCATAAGAGCAGGCGGACCAAAAAAATATCTTTCATACAATGCTTGCCTACTACCAAAACCAGATATTGCAACGTCATGTGCTAACCTAAACATAGCAACTCTATTTTTTGAGTCTAAATTTGAAAGTTGAAAATATTTTTCAACATCCTCTGAAATTTCATTTGCAAAATCTGCTTCGGATGGGGTGGCCATAAGAGATGATGCTCCAAGGAGTTGCAAAATTTCAACCATTCTTGGATACATTCTTGGATATAAATTTCTAGATGTTTCTAGTGGATATCTTAAAGGTATATAGTTTCCAAATTGATCTTCATGAGCTTGTTCTTCAGCAGAAAATAATAAAGCTCTTATGCTTTCAGTCATTTGCATGACTTCAGCAATTAAACCTTTTGTATACAAATCTTTGTCTCTACCAGAAGCTTTCACAATTGAAGTCATCAAACCAACCATAAATTCAGATTTAGCTAATTTTAAACAAGCAACTTGATGCATCATATGAACTACTGCATTTGTGGCACTAAAAGCTGGATTGCATAACTCTGGCTCTCCATACATAAAAATTCTTTCCCAAGGAACTAAAACATTGTCAAAGATAATAACTGCATCCATTTCTTCATACCTTGAAGATAAAGGAGCATCAAAATGAGACTTTCCCAAATCATAACTATCTCTACAAATTAGACGAAGACCTTTAGTTGCTATTGGTAATGCAAATGCAAATGCAAATGGAATATTATCGGGTGTAGCTTTTAAAACAGTAGACGGAAACACTTCTATTTCGTCAGCTAAAGGACCCAAGGTTGCAAGCAATCTTGCTCCATTAACAATAATGCCAGCATCAGTTTCTTTAATTACTTGGAGAGCAACTTTCTCAGAAAATTTTCCTTTGTAACCTTGTTGATGATTGTAGGTTGGGTTTACAAGTGTATGCGTTAAAACTTTATCATTTTTTCTAACATAATTATAGTAATTAACCATATTTTGTGCCATGACTTTTCCACCTTGGCCTTTAATTCCTTTTTCAAGAAAAGTACTAGCAGATGCAAAAGACATTAATGAGGCATTTTTATAGTCGGGAGTTCTTCCAAAATAACCATTAGACCACTTAGCCCACTCATAATATGATTTACCTCTGTCTTTTATATCTTCCTTTGATTTTGGCGTTTTAAAAGCTAAAGCGCATCTATCACCATCATCATCTAAATATGTTAAATGATTAATATATTTTGGTTCGTGCTGCCTATCAATAAAATTTGCAAGGGTATGGGCACAGCTTTTTAAACCATTTTCATTAGTAACGTCTTGAACTTTTCTACCATGAATCCAAACATTTCTGTCATCTCTCAAACCTTCAAGATATTGTTTACCTGTTCTGATGCCCTTATTTGACAAATTATTTATTACTAAATCATCCATATAAATTATAATATATATCTATTTGCAATCTTATTAAATAAGTTTTTTTTAATTCAATGGTTTTAAATTAAATTAATTGTTTCAAAAAATTTATGAATTATTTGAAAAAGTTTTTAAACTATATATAAATATTAATTGACTGACTTTGACACTGACTGGGGAAACAATGAATAGAACAATTGACTTCAATATAATTATTAGACAACTCCGAATTTACACTGGAATATTATTATTTTTTTATTCTTTCACGCATCTCCTTAATCACTCAGTTAATGTGATTTCAATTGAAGCTGCAGACTTTGTAAGAGAGAATTATTTTCATTTATTATGGAAAAACTCTATTGGATATTTTCTTCTTTATGCATCTTTAACTATTCATATAATTTTAGGCTTTTATTCAATATTAACAAAAAAATCTTATAAAATAACTGGCAGGGAATGGGTCCAAATTTTATTTCCAGTTTTAGCATTGCTTGTCTTGTTGCAACATATAGGTGGTGGATTTATTCTATCTCGTTTTGATGTTGATATAAAATATTCACTTTTATACGCATTGCTTTCATCTGATCCAAATGAGTTAGTTGCAGGTGCTGTTTTATTTTCTCTAATGGTAATATTTATATGGGTACATGGGGTTATTGGGATACATGGTTTATTAAAGTTTAACTTCAAATCATACCACAAGTTTATGTTTGGGTTTAAATTTATTTACTGGTTTGTACCAATAGGTGCAATTTTAGGATTTATATTCGGTTTAAAAGAAACAAGTGTTCTTGCAACAATTGAAAATTTAAAAGGAAACGAAAATTTTATAATGTCTTTTTTTGCTGCCATACCTCAAGAAGCATTTGCTTATTTAATGCCTGTAGAGCCTTATGTCATGAACAATTACCCTATTTTTGTATTAACAGTATTGGTATTATGTATTCTAAATGTTGTAAGATCAAAATATTTTGGTAGAGTTAAAATTTCTTACCCAGGGGGTAATGAATATTCTGTTCCAAGAGGAACAACAGTATTAGAAGCTAGTAGGCTTGCTGGCATACCTCATGTTTCAGTTTGTGGAGGCAAAGGTAGATGTACGACTTGTAGAGTAAAAATAGTTTCTGGTAATAATAACGTTTCTGAACCTAATGCGCATGAAACAAAAATAATAAAGAGATTAGGTTTTGATAGCGATGTGAGGTTAGCATGCCAATTAAAAGTATCAAAAAACCTTGGTATTCTTCCTCTTATAAATCCTGAGACTAAAGAAATTAAAGCAAGAACACCAGTTGGTTTAAGTGGAAAAGAAAAGGAGACAGTTGTTGTTTTTATTGATCTTCGTGAATTTACCAAGTTATCTGAGAAGAAACTACCTTATGATGTAGTTTATATTTTAAATAAATATTACAGTGTTTGTGGTGAAATTATTGAAAACAACAAAGGAAGATTAGATAAGTTTATTGGGGATGGCATAATGGCTATTTTTGATGGAGCCGAAACTTCATCAGAAAATTGCAAAAATTCAATTAAAGCAGCTCAACAAGTTTCAATTGCCATTAAGGAGCTAAATGCACAAATAAAGAATGACTTTTCTGAGGAATTAAGATTTGGTATCGGAATTCACGTTGGAAATACAATTGTTGGCATGATGGGATATGGCAACACTGTTACGGAAACTGTTGTTGGCGATAACGTAAATATTGCAAGCAGACTTGAAGAATTAAATAAGAAGTATGGTTCAGAGTTAGTAGTGTCAAAGGATGTACTTGACGCCGCAAAAGTTAATTCAAAACAGTTTAATAATGAGATGATTAAAATTCGTGGTAGAGAAAATGAATTACAAATTTTCAGTCTTGAAAATGCTTACAATTTAAAGTTATAAATATGTATGTATGTAAGAGTATTGCAGATAAAATTTCCTAATGAATTAGCAAAAAAATCTGTTATTGCTTTATCTCGTAATGTAACTAAAGATCATTTCAAAAATGGATTAATCTTAAGACTTCATACTGACATATCATCGAATTCATCAATGATAATTTTATTATGGAAAACTAGGGAACTTTTTGAAACTGCTAGAAAAGTATTTGGGGACAGGTTTGTAGCTGAAGTAAAAGAAATGGGAGGCATTATTACAATTTCAGAAGGACCATCAGAAGTTGATATTGCAAAAGAAATTGATTTTTCAAAATTTAATCAATTCTAGAATTTAATTACTTTTCAAAGCCTTAATAGTTGCTTGTTGTTTTTTTATCATTTCTTCGAGACGTTTAATTTTTTTTAAATTTTCTGAAATTGCTTGGTCGTCTTTTAAGTTTTTATTATCGTCAAGTGGGGCTATTTTTTCAATCTTTACAGTTGAAATATTGTTACTGGACTGTTCAAATTTTTTTTCACTTAAGTTTTTATAATTATCTAATTGAATTATTGTCCATACAAATAATCCAAAAATAAAAATTAAGAATAATATTGTTATTGGATTTAAAATAAATTTTAAAATTCCTTCAATTATAATCTTTAAGACATAAAATGTTATAAATAGGCCAACAAAATATAATAATATTGCCCAAATTATAACAATAAAAGTATTATCTTGAAAGTTTGATTGGAAAATAGCTAATTGCCAGACATCATTGGCTAAAATATTTAAATTTAAAAATATTTTTTCAAAGTTATCAATAACACTCATAACATTTATAATTGTTTTTTGGTTAAGTAATTTATAGCATAAAAATAAATTTATTGTCTTAATTTTAAAATGAATTAATTAACATACATGATTTTCGATATTGTCATTTATTTGAATGCATGTTTAGCAGGTTCAATGTTATTTTTTGTTTCTGTTGTTTCGCCTACAGTTTTTAAAACTCTTGATAATAAAAGTTCAAGTAAATTTCTTAGAAGTATTTTCCCAAGAATATTTTTTTTTGGATTTGTTGTTTCGTTTACGTCGGCAATAATTTCTTTGTACTCTTCTAAATTTTTGGAATTTTATAGCTTGTCCTTTATCAGCTTACTTTTTCTGATTAACAGAAATATAATAACCCCAAAAATAAATTTTTTTAGAGATAAAGAGATTGAAGGTGATGTTAATGCACAAAAATATTTTAAATTATTGCATTTGATATCAGTCATATTCTTTATATTAAATTTTTTAATTTTAATATTACTATTATCAAATAATTCATTTGATTTTATTTAAATTTTTAATAAATTAATTTTATTTTATTTTATATTCTAATGACTAATTAAGAGTTCTTATTTGTGTTTAGTTTTATTGGTAAAAATGATTATACATCAAAGTGCACTAAAATTCTTAATAAAGAAACAGGGCTTGACCCACTTATAACTCAAGCATTTATTGAAGATTTTAGACCAATTTTTGATGAAGAATATGATAAAAATAATGACCCAGAAGAAACCTTGACTAATGCTGGCATATTGGTTTTGCAGCATGTAATTGAAGAAAATATTAAAGAAATAAAAGTTAGTAATAAATGTAGAATTTATGATAAAGTTGCTGTTAAAATTAATCAATGGTCATTAACAAAAACCAATTTAGATATTTCTTTAAAAAATAAAATTGAAAAAAATTTAGAGCCTTTTATAAGGAAATAATAAAGATTTTATTATTAAAATTTTAGTCTCATTTTATATAATTATAATAAACTATAAAATTTAATGTTGAATTTTGTCTTAAGTTTAAATTTCTTTGATTGGATAGGTATTTTAGGTTCATTACTGATTGCAGGAGCATATTATGGGGTATCGAACAACATTTTTTCACCTAAAAAGCTTGTTTATCATTTAGTAAATTTAATTGGATCAGTTTTAATTCTTTTGTCTCTTTACTATAAACCTAACCCTGGAGCCATAATGATCGAATTACTTTGGATTTTTATAGCTGCTTTAGGTATTTATAATTATTATTTTAGTAATTAAATTTATAAACTTGGTTGATTGAAAATTATCTTTATCAAAATTCATTAACACATCAATAATAAGATTTATTATTGATTGTTACGCTAAATATAAATCACTTTTTTTATTCATTTTTACATTTTAAAGAGCATACTTAAAAGCCTTGCATATTCTCTAGCATCATCTATGGCTTTATGAGTATGTTTACAATTATCATGTAAATCTTTTGGATAATTTTCTCTTATTACGTCTTTATAATCTTTTTTAAGAACTGCTGATGCGTACGATTTAATGTCAAATGCTGGCATATGTTGAAAAAAAGGCTGATGATAAGGGTAGTTATATAAACGACCACGAAGAAATTTTAAAATGTACCAGTTAACCCAAGCGAAATCTAAAGGTGCAGGATGAGCCGCCATTATCCTTGGGCTAGGCAAACTTAAGAGCCAATCACCAAACCTTGTCATTGCCTCACCTGGTGAGAATGGATTCTGTCTACAATATTCAAGAGCTTCAGGTGCTTCAGTATTAAACCAGTCCATAGTTACAGGATCAGGATGAGAATTTTTCAGAGGTTTTAAATTGATTTCAAAATCTCCTAACTCAATCCCATTTTTATTTATAGCAACAGCTCCTAAACTTATCATTGAATGAATTCCTGGAAGTGGACCATCAAATTCAACATCTATAACAATATAATTACTCATTTAAATATCTCATAACCCAACCCTAAAACCAAATACATTAATTGTGAATACATTATCAAAAATCTTCTTATAAAAAAGAGATTTAACTCTTGTTTTGCCTACATTCTTGCTTTAATAATCTATTCGTGTGCGAGCGTGGCGGAATCGGTAGACGCACTGGACTTAAAATCCAGAGAAAGGTAACTTTCGTGGGAGTTCAAGTCTCCCCGCTCGCACCACAATCTGACCAATCGTATATCTCATAAAGGTTTCCATATATTAAGTGTTTCAGACTTAAAATGAAAAAACAAGGGTTTTTTCTTCCTCTGGACTTTTGAAAGTTGTCTCTGGTAGTCCAGAGAATTGTCTTAGGACTTTTTTAGTCTAGAGCAAATGACGAAAAAAAAGGTCTACAAGATTTCTCTCATAGACTTTTTTAAGCTAAGTCTGCTAACCTAGCTTAATTAATATATATTAATTATCATTTAAATTGTTAATTTTTAATTTAAAACCAAAAATAAATTAAAAAAAGACCAAAACCTAACCCAACTCCAAACAAAACCCATAAATTTGCAACATTTAAGTCTTGAAGCTCTTCTTTAGTTTTAGATATACTTAATCTTACTAATGAAATTGCACTAAACAAGCCAATACATAGAAGGACAATTCCAACTATAAATAATAAGTCAACAAAGCTAATCATGAATAATCTATCTCCTGTGTCCCTGATTTTTTACGAGATTTTTCAACAAAACCTCTAAGTAAATCCATCACCTTTTCTGGTTCTTTAATCCCTACCATTGTAATTCTTGGGGTGCTTTTATCAGATGAAATAATCGTTAAATTTCCTAAACCAAAAATTCTTAATAAAAATGGCTTAAAAATACTATAATCTCTAATTCTATAAAGTTCTATCTCTTCAATAGATTGAGACAGAATTCCAGACTTTATAAAAAATCTTTCGTCGGAGAAAGAGTATATACGAAATCTTGTATTAAGATACCTATATATTGGTAAAAATAGAGTCCAAAAAAATAAAAAAAAGTAAGGAATATTTACTAATTGTGATGTTCTCCCCTTCCATTTCAAGTTTTTGTCCATTTTTACCATTTATTTTAAATAAAACTTTATTTATTTTAATAAATTTCATAACTTTTTACTAATTATTAATTATGAATTTGGGAGATTAAAATGAGTGCAGAATCTAATGAAAGAATAATAACGACATTTGAAAAAAAAGTAGGTTCTGATTTAACTAAGTTAACTTTAACAAATTATAGAGTATCCCTAGAATCTACAGGTTCATGGTTTAAAAAAGTGAAAGGTGTACAAAGCGTAACCTTAGAATCAGTCCACAGTGCAAATTTAGTAGTTAGACATAACCCATCTTATTTAGGTTTATGTATTATAGCTGCACTGCTATTATATATTGCTTATTCAGAGTATAGTTATTTAGCACCAAGTCTAATAGGCTTTAGTGGTGGAGAGATAGCAACATTGATTGGAGCTATTCTGTTTTTAATAGGGTTATTAGGTTATTTTAGAAGTAGAAGTTCTGGAATAAGCATAATGTCAAGGGGAAACACCATATCTATGGATGCTAGAAATGTTAAGGGGGATGCTTATGACTTCGTTTCTAAAGTAATGCAGGAGATAGCTAATTCAAAAAAATAACTTATTTTAAAATTCATTAACTTTAATTATCGTAAACAATAAAAATTTTTATTCTTAAAAATA
Source organism: uncultured SAR116 cluster alpha proteobacterium (assembly GCA_902522415.1). GTDB lineage: Bacteria > Pseudomonadota > Alphaproteobacteria > Puniceispirillales. The sequence goes on from CABYVI010000002.1 coordinate 52,775, forward strand.
CTTATAATTTAAAATTGTAGAATTTTATCAAAAAAGATGTCCAATTGATGTCCATAAACATCCGTGGCGATTGAACTTTTTATTTATAGATTTTTGATTCAATTCTCCTAAAAAAATTTATCTTTTTTTGGGTTTTGAGGGTGTACTTAGCTCACAGACTAAATCGGTAGAAAGCTGGACTACTCTTTCACTTTGACTTAAAATCCAGAGAAAGGTAACTTTCGTGGGAGTTCAAGTCTCCCCGCTCGCACCACTTCAAACATAAAAATTCAAACACTTTTACTTTTACCATTGTCTTAAGAAGTAATTAGGTTATTTAAGATTTATGAAAATTTTTATATTCGGATTAGTAATAGCTTTCTTCTTTTTTAAAATTAGTTATTGGTCAAATGCATATGGTAACATAGTTGAACTTGGACCAATGGAAAAAACTATTGGTGATATATCTTCTACAGAATGCAAAGAAATTTTAAATAGTGGAAACATTATGGAATATCCTGAATTAACAAAAGGTCAGCAATTTTGGGTAATTATTTATAATTATAAAGAATATTTTGTAAAAAAATTCCAAGTAACAAGAAGTACTGGAATGTCAGGTGCTTTACCGGTGATGGCTTATACTTGTCACGGTGCTCAAGAGCTAATACCTATTGCCAAATAATCAAAAAAAAAAAGATTTATCTATAATTTATTTTATTTTAATAAATTTTAAATAAATTGAATTATACTTTAATATTCTTCTCTCAAATTGAGTCTCGATTTCTCATGACACTAAACCCATTGGGTTGCAGCCCTTCAAACTCTCTAAATAAAGTCGCAACCCACTGATGTACAAAATCTATAAAACGTGCGTATTGACAGATTTATAGGATTATAAGATTGTTGCTATTGTTGGATTGTGAATGTACTTGGTGCGTATATGAAGTAAAACTTTCACCCTACTCAACACATATATAATTCAAATAATTTCAATTTTAACTATTTGATTTTGGGGCATATACTTTGGTTTATAATGAATTAAATTGGGAAACTGAAAATTTTATTCTTAAAAGATTTAAATTAAAAATCTTCAAAGTTATAGAAAATCAAAACTTAATTGAAATACCTAATAAATGGCAGCTTTTATTATCTGAAGGATATAATATAGTTTGGAATAATTTGAAATATAATAGACTTTTTAAAGAGAATGACAGTGTTTGGGTTGTTACAGGCTGGAAAAAAACAATTATACATTCTAGCAACCAAAATCTATTTAATAAAAATGCATTAGAAAATGATAAATTTGAACCAAGAATCTTCATTGATACAAATCAAGATGATAATTTTAAATCTTTAAAAACAAATGTTGGTGATTTGGAAATATTCATGGAAGAAATGTGGAAAAATTATTTAAAAACAAAAAATATTGAGTATTTAGCAAAGGCTTCAGATATGGCACCTTTTTTTGGTCAAAAAGAAATTTCTTTAGAAATTGGAAAATTACTGAGAAGTATTAAAAATTAATTTATTTGTTTAAGAGTTTATTAAAAGCTTGGTTAAATCTAATTTTATCAATTTTTTTTGTTATTTTAACAGTCATTATTTTATCATCAATTTCAAGATCATTTTTACTTAAAAATTTATTTAAAAGTTTTTCTTTTTTTATATTATTTTTGATAAAATCTTTTTTCATGATGAATATATTTCTAGATAATCTTTTATAACTATACAATTTTAAATTAAAAATAATAAATTTTAATAATTGTATTTTATAAAATAGTAAATAACTTAATATCATGACTAAAAAAATTATTTATTTTTTTATAATTTTTGTTTTTTTTATAACGCCAGCATTAAGCCAGAGTTACTTAAAAAAATTCAAATGCGTTGAAACCAATGTATTTACAATTTATTCTGAGGGTTTTTCTTATGAAAAAGATGTTAATAATATTTATTTTTTTAATTTAACTAATAGCCATTTAGTTTTTATGAAGGGATCAGTTGGTAGTAAAAACTATATTAAATTTCCTATAAAGAATAGAAATGGTAAATATATCAAAATTTATCAAGATAATATTAATTTAAGCATCCAATTAGGACCATTACAAAATCAACAAAAAAATAAAGACTTATTTTATCTAAAATACTCTAGAAATGATATCTTTTATTCAGAGATGTCATACTCAGAATGTGAACTAGTTAAGTAAAAAATGCTTAGAAGTATAGATTAGTTTCCAAATTAAATTTTTGGTTTTTTATCCCAAAAACAAAATTCCTTCTCCAGAGAGAAAGCCGCTCTTAAAAGTAAGTCTTCACTGAATGGCTTTCCAACCAATTGAATACTCAATGGGAGCCCATTTTCGTCAAAACCCATTGGAATACTTATTGCGGGTAGACCCAAATAATTTATTGGTCGAGTATTATGGCCTATTCTTCTAACTAGATGTGCAGCTTTATCATTGGCACCAAAATCACTTTCTTTGATTGAAGGAATTAAACACGGCCAAACTGGGGTAATAAAAAGATCAACTTCTTCAAAAACTTTTGAAACAATATTTTTGATAAAACCAATTCTATATTTTTTTAGTTTTTTGTACTCTTCTGAGCTAGTAAAAACTCCTGATAAAATCCTCATTAATGTTTGCTGATTAAAAGATTTATTTTTTTCTAAAGCTATTTTCTTGTGAGATAGAGCTGCTTCAGTAGAAATCAAAAGCATATTCAAATCATTTGCAGTTTCAATATTTGGAATTCTGATATCTTTTGTAAAAGCACCAAGTTTTTCACATATTGAAAAAACCTTAACTGTATTATCACTTACAATTTTATCACTACCTTCTAAAAAATAGTTCTTTGGTAAACCTATCGATATTTTTTTAATACCTTTTTTCATTTCGGTGAGAAAATCTGGTATATTTATCTTTACCGACAAATTATCATTTTTATCTTTACCAGAAATAATTTGTAAAACTTTTGCTGCGTCTTCCACACTTCTTGATAGTGGGCCAACTGTATCAAGTGAGGTTGACAATGGGAAAACTCCATCTCTGCTAACCAGACCTTGCGTTGGTTTTAGGCCAAATAAGCCACATGCTGACGCTGGCAACCTCACAGATCCACCAGTATCAGTTCCTAAAGCTACAGGTATAATTCCAGATGCAACAATAGCAGCAGAACCAGAAGAGGATCCTCCACACACATAAGTTCTATTCCAAGGATTTTTAGGAGTTCCTGCATATTCATTATGGCCAGTAACTCCAAATGCATATTCAACCGAAACTAATCTACCACAATCTATAGAGCCTGCCTTATCTAAAAGTGAAATAACTTTAGCAGTTTGATCTGATAATAAATTTTTTCGGCTTTCTGAACCACCCTCATTAGGCCATGCTTGTCCACCCTTTAATTTTCTTTGAAACAACTCCTTGTGAGCCAAAGGAACACCAAACAGAGGTAAATTAAAGTTTTTTTCACTAAAAATTTTATTCCCCTGAAAAATAGCAAAATCTTTATCTGTAAATCTTAATGCATTAAGGGTTTTACCTATACTCTCAAGTTGATCAATTGTACTTTCTAAAATTTTAAAAAAATTGTTTTTATTTTCAAAAATTAAATCTTTTATTTCAGATATAGATTTAAAATTTATCATTTTTATTTTTCTTTAAAAAATCAGTGAACACTTCTTGAACTGTATCTGGTATTTTATCTTGAATAATAGTATTTTTAAGAGTTTCAATTTGCTTCTTACTTATTCCATAGACATTATCAATTAATTCTTTGTTAATTTTGGCCTTCTCTAACTCATTAAGAATTTTTAAATGATAATTATTTTTTACATTTTTGACCATTTAATAGCATCCTCTAATCGATCATCACCCCAAAAAAGCTCTTTGCCTACAATGAAAGTTGGACTGCCAAAAACATTTTTTGCTTTAGCTTCTGATGTATTGTCATTATATAAATCTATGGTTTTTGATGATTTTGCTTTAGTCATTACTTCATTTGGATTAAGTTTAATTTTAGTTAAAGATTCTTTTAAGTTCTCTAGGCTTCCTGCTTCACTCCAATTTAAAAACCATAATTTATAAGTTTCCTCTAAATATTTTAAAATCCACCCTTCATGTAACCCAACAATTGCAACACAGTTTGCTAAATCTAAATCTTTTAAAGGATAAGGAACCGGAACTTCAGGGACACTAATTTTATAATGCATTGCCCGTCTTTGTATATCTCTCCACATGTGGTCAACTTTTGGTTTTTTTGAGGATGGGAAAGGTATATTATCCATATCTTTCATTACTGTTCTAACACTAAAAGGAAAAAAATTTATTGTAAGGTTTTCAGCTTCAATAATTTTTCTTAATCGAGAAACGGTTAAGTAAGTGTATGTACTTCCAATGGAAAACCAAAAATTAATTTCTTGCATTGCTTACCTCAATAAACTTAGTAATATATATTATTTCTTATTAAAAATAGAATAAAGTTAGAGATAAGCCAATGCCTATAATTAATCAAATTGCAGATTATTATGAAGAAATGAAAGAATGGCGAAGGCATTTGCATGCAAACCCAGAACTTGGTTTTGAATGTTTTAATACTTCTGAATTTGTCATTCAAAAACTAAAAGAATTTGGCATAAATAAAATTTATACAGGTATTGCTAAAACTGGCTTAGTGGCAATTATTAATGGAAAGAAAAAAGGAAAGACTATTGGTTTAAGGGCAGACATGGATGCATTACCCTTAACAGAGGAAATTGATCACAATTATAAATCTAGGGTAGATGGAGTGATGCATGCTTGTGGGCATGATGGACACACCACAATGCTTTTGGGAGCAGCTAAGTATTTAGCTGATACAAAAAACTTTGCGGGACAAGTCGCATTAATTTTTCAACCCGCCGAAGAAAAAGGTGGTGGTGCTGGAGAAATGTGCAAAGAAGGGATAATGGATAAATTTTCTATAGATGAAGTATATGGCATCCATACTCTACCTGGATCACCATTGGGAAAATTTGAAACAAACTCAAATACCGTTTTTGCAGCGTCAGATGACTTTTTAATCAATATTACAGGAAATGGTGGGCATGGAGCTTACCCTGAACAAACTGTAGACCCAGTTATGATAGCAACTCAAATTACACAAGGTATTCAATCAATAACTGCAAGGAATATTAACGCTTTAAAACCTGTTGTTATTTCAGTTACTCAAATACATACTGGGACTGCTTATAATATTATCCCAGAAACTGCATCCATAAATGGAACAGTAAGGACGCTGACAGAAGAAACTCAAGAATTAGTTAAACAGAGAATGACAGAAATTTGTAATGGTTATTCTTTGGCGTTTAATGGGAAAATAGAATTAATTTATAACTATGGGTATCCTGCTACAATTAATTATGAGAAAGAGGCTGCCTTTGCAATTGAAGTTGCAGAAGAAATTTCAGGCAAGAAAAATGTTGATGGAAATGCAAAACCAGATATGGGAGCAGAAGATTTCTCTTTTATGCTTCATGAACGCCCTGGTGCTTTTTTGAATTTAGGACAAGGTAATGGACCTGGTGTTCATAATACAAAATTTGACTTTAATGACGACTTATCTCCAATTGGAGCTAGTTTCTTTGTGAAACTTATAGAAAAAGGCCTGCCTCTAAATTAAGGTACTAATCTTACAAACTTATTATCTTTATGTTTTAAATCCCATAAAGATGAGTTTTCCATATCAAACCACCACCCATGTAGTTTAATTTTATTATCTGAAACTAAATCGGATATCCAAGGGAATGATTTAAGATTATTAATAGAATTTATTATAGAATTCTTTTCAGCTATATGTTGAGTGGGACCAGGCCAATTATCAAAGTCTAAATCAATTACTGATTTCTTGGAAATTTGAAGCCAACTATCAAGGAATTCTCTCTTATTAGAAATCTTATTATCTAATCCGAACTTTTCATCTTTACAATTTTTACATAATTCTGATATGCCACCACAAAAAGCGTGTCCTAGAACAATTATATGGTCAACTTTTAGATCTTTAACCGCAAATTCAATACCTGCACTAACTCCATGATAACCTTCATCGGGTTCATATGGAGGGACTAAATTTGCAACATTTCGTACAATAAATAATTCACCTGGTTTAGTGCCAAATAAAATTGCAGGGTCAACTCTTGAATCAGAGCAAGATATAATCATAATTTTTGGTTTCTGACCTCTCTCAAGCAGAGTTTTAAAAAAAACTCTTTCTTTTGAAAAATAATTATCTCTGAAATGTTTAAACCCATTTATGAGCGGCTTTACCATAAAATAACTCCTATACAACTCGATTTAGAAAGCTTTCAAACCTCAATTTTTTGGTGAACTTCAATAATGTTACCTTCAGGGTCGTAAAAAAAAATTTGGTGCCATTCAGCAGAAAAAGTTGTGCCATAATCTGCATAATTAATTTTATTTTTTTTTAAAATACTTATAAATTCCTTTAAATTATCTGTTCTAAATGCGATATGGCCTCTTTCAACTGGATTAATATGTTTCTTATTTAGACTGGCAATATCTAAATTTTTTTCTGCTAAATGCATTTGTATCTTACCTTCAGTTACAAATTTTATTTCTCCATTATAACCAGTACTCTCAGTAGCTTTAGTTCTTTTAAAATTATCTTCTGATATACTATCCATTTGTAGAATATTTTTATAAAAGTTATTTAATTTTTCTACATTTCTAGTGACATAGTTAATGTGATGGAATTCAAGTTTCATAATTTATAAAAGATTATTAAGTATTTTATTATTTATATTAGTAATATTACATGATTAAAGTTTAAACACTAAACATAAAAATTAGTTTAATTATGGGAAAAAGAATTTTAGCACTTGGTGGTGACGGCATCGGACCTGAAGTTCTTGAATCTGGTATTCAAGTATTACAGCTAATTGACCAAATTTACAATATTGATTTAGAATTTGAATTGGATGATATAGGTGGCATATCTTGGGATAAGCATGGCACTTTCTGTACTAATAAAACTATTGAAAAAGCAAAAGCTTCAGATGCGATATTAGTTGGAGCTGTTGGAGGACCAAAATGGGATAATTTAAATATAAAAGGCCCCCCAGAAAATCAAGATGGATTAATGAAACTAAGGAAAGAACTTGATGCTTTTCTTGGTATAAGACCAGCTTTATATTATAGAGGATTACAAAATCAGGTTCCATTAAAGAAAAGATTATTTGAAAATGCAGATATACTTATATTACGTGAAATGACAAGCGGTGTAATGTTTTCTCAACCAAGGGGAACAAAAAATATTGATGGAATACGTTATGCTTTTGATACTGCAGCTTACAATGAAATTGAAATCAGAAGATTTGTTAGAGAAGGTTTTGAATTAGCTAGAAAAAGAAAGAAAAAAATTTGTTCTATTGATAAGGCAAATGTAATGGAAAGTTACAAACTTTGGAGAAAAGTAGTAGACGAAGTTTCTAATGAATATAGAGACATAGAATTAACCCATTACTATGCTGATAATTGTGCATTTCAATTTGTCATGAACCCCTCAAATTTTGATGTTATGCTAGGCTGTAATTTTTTAGGTGATTTGTTTTCTGACTTAGCAGCTATCATTTCAGGTGGATTAGGTTTGTTGCCATCAGCATGCCTTTGTGGATCAACAAATTTTCCTGTAAAAGGTATTTATGAGCCTGTTCATGGATCTGCTCCTGATATTATGAATTTAGGCAAGGCAAATCCTATTGGTATGATTTTAAGTATCTCAATGATGTTTTATTATTCATTTAATCGTAAAGACATTAGTAAAATCATTGACCATTCTGTAAAAACAATAATTAATAAAGGCCATGTAACTCGTGATTTAAATGGTCATTTATCTACACAAGACGTAACTAAAAAAATTTTAGATCAGATTAAATTATGTCATTAAGTTATGATTATATAATTGCCGGTGGTGGGTCAGCAGGGTGTACTTTAGCTTCAAATCTAGCAGTTAAATCTGATGCAAAAATATTGCTTATTGAAGGCGGTGGAAATGGTAAAAGTTTATTTACAGAAATGCCTGCAGGAAATGGGTTTATTTTTGGCAATCCAACCTATGATTGGATGTTTGAGAGCATTCCTCAAAAAGGACTAAATGGAAATAAAATTTACTATCCTAGAGGTAAAGGTCTTGGAGGTTCATCTTTATTAAATGGCATGATCTATATTAGAGGAAACCCTATTGATTTTGACAGATGGAGACAAAAAGGGTTGGAAGGTTGGTCTTACGCCGATGTCCTTCCATACTTTAAGCAATCAGGTAATGCACATCACAGAAAAGGAAGTCCGTTTCATTCAAATACTGGTCCTTTGAAGATATCGCCTGCTGGTAATGATGACCTTATAAACAAAGCTTTTATTGATGCTTGTATACAGGCTGGAGCAACTTATAATAAAGACTTTAATGGACTTAAACAAAATGGGGTTGGAAGGTATGACAGTACAATTTTTAAGGGCATCAGAAGCTCATCAAGAAAGTCATATTTAGATAAAAAGTTTAAAAACCTCACTATCTTAAAAAATGAAAAGGTTTTTAAAGTCATTATTGAAAAAGAAAGAGCAAAGGGAATACAGCTAAAAGATAAAATAATCCATGCTGAAAAAGAGATTGTTCTCTGTCTAGGCGCTTTTGGCTCACCTCAATGTCTAATGTTGTCTGGAGTTGGTCCTGAAGATCACATAAAATACCATGGCATCGATTTGAAATTGGATTTACCAGGAGTAGGTTTGTCATTATATGATCATCCAAATTTTCCTGTCCATTTCTCTCTTAAAGATGAAAACTTAAGTATGTCTAGATACCAGCGTTTAGACAGGGCAATAGCAATGGGTTTAGAATATATTTTTTTTAAAAGTGGTGCTGCAGCCTCATCTTTTTGGTCTACATCTCTTTTTCATTCATTAAATGATGAAGAACTGCCTGAAATCCAAATTAATTTTACTCCTATGGTTGTTAAAGAAGAAGCTGCTAGTACAAATTTTTCAATTCAAAACTTTTTAAATTTTGGAAAAGCAATAATTGCTAGAGGAAAAACTGCAATACCAGGAATTCAACTTGACATTAATTTACTTCAACCAAAAAGTGTTGGTTCAGTTAAATTATCTTCATCAAATCCTTATGAAAAACCTTTAATAGATCCAGGTTATCTTAGCGATCAAAGAGATATAGAGGATCTTTGCAAGGCATTTAAGCATTTAAGGCATATATGTAATCAAGATGCTCTCAAAACAATAATTGGAAGTGAGTTGTCTCCAGGAAAAAATATTAAAACAGAAGACGAAATTCATACTGCAATAAGAAACTTAACTACGACTGGTCATCATCCTGTGTCTACGTGTAGAATGGGTAATGAAAATGATAAAGAAGCTGTTTTAGATAAGAACCTTAAAGTTCGAGGTATTAATTCTTTAAGGATTGTTGATGCCTCGGCATTTCCTGACCAGATTAATGGAAATACAAATGCAGCTGTTATAATGATGGCTGAAAAAGCAGCAGATATCATACTTAAAATTTCACCATTAAAAAGAGAGGATCCAAGAGAAAACTCTTTTTTATTAGAAAAGGAAGAAAATGAAAATTTATAATTGTTTTATAAATAACAAATGGGTGAAACCCCATTCAGGGAAATGGTTTTATTCTGAAAATCCAGCAAATGGAGAAGAATGGGCTAAAGTTTCAGATTGTAATTCTGAGGACGTCAATGATGCAGTAAAAGCAGCTAAAGATGCTTTCTATGAGGGTGAATGGAGTATGATTTCTGCAGCCCAAAGAGGCAGATACCTTCACAGAATTGGTGAAGTAGTAACTAAATATGCTGACCGTTTAGGAAAAGTAGAAACCAAGGATAATGGAAAGCTACCAAAAAATATTACTCCTTCTCTCAGGCAGGGACAATGGCTTGTTGATAGTTGGCACTATTATGGCGGTATGTGTGATAAATTTGAAGGTAAGTTAATTCCATCAGAAGCAACAAATATTCATAACTATATGCATTGGGAGCCTTATGGTGTGGTTGCTCAAATTCTTCCTTGGAACTCTCCATTAGGAACTTTATTTTGGAAATTAGCTCCATGCCTTGCAGCGGGCAATACAGTGGTTCTAAAACCCTCAGAGCATGCAAGCTGCTCAATTTTAGAATTAATGGAAATATTAATTGAAGCTGAGTTGCCACCTGGTGTAATAAATGTTGTTACAGGTTATGGGAAAAGTGTTGGAGAGCCTCTAATAGAACACAAAGATGTTAGAATGGTGTCTTTTACTGGTGGAACTAGTGGCGGAAGAGCTGTTGCTTCAATAGCTTCGAAACAAACAAAGCCAATTGTTATGGAGCTTGGTGGTAAATCTCCACAAATTATCTTACCAGATGCAGATATAGATTTAGCTGTTAACGGCGTAGTTTCAGGTATTTTCCCGGCGGGTGGTCAAAGCTGTATCTCTGGTTCACGAATACTTATTCACAAATCAATTTTTAAAGAAGTAACCAAGAAATTATTAACAATATCAAAAAAAGCTGTGGTTGGCGATCCTCTTGATCCCAAAACGCATATTGGTCCTATTGCTAACAAGAACCATTATGAAAATATTTTGAAAAATATTTCCAAAGCTACTGAAGACGGTTGTGAGATAATTCTAGATGGTAGAACTCATAAAAAGGATAAAGGATATTTTGTTGGACCTACAATATTTTCAAATGTGCCAAATAGTTCTTTTTTAGCTCAGAATGAAATTTTCGGTCCAGTTATCTCAACTGAACCTTGGGAAGATGAAAGTGAAGTTATTAAAAAAGCTAATGATACCATTTATGGTCTTGCAGCAGGAATATGGACAAAAGATACAATTAAAGGAATGCGGTTAGCAAATAGAATTGAATCAGGCACAGTTTATATTAACAATTACTTTAATGCAGCAACACAAAGTCCAGTTGGCGGATATAAGCAATCTGGTTATGGTAGAGAAAATGGTTGGGAGGGAATGAGATGCTTTATGCAAACTAAATCTGTATGGCTTTCGACAAAGCCATCCGAACCAGATCCATTTTTATAAAAAAATGAAACCCGTCAAAAGTAAATTATTACTAGAAGGAAAACGAATTAACGTTAAATCAAGTACTTCTATTAGAGTTTTAAACAATATTTTTTTGAAGTTAGGATGCTCAAGAAAAACTAGCAAAGAAGTTTCAGAGCATCTTACAGATTCCAGTCTTTGTGACATGGAAAGTCATGGAATAATGCGCGTGTTACAGTATTCAGAACAATTTAAGTCAGGTTATATGAATGCTAAAGCAAAACCAAAAATCTTAGTTGATGACAAAGGGATAAAAAGGGTATCAGGTAATGGAGGTATTGGGATTCCAGTAATGACTATCGCCTATAATGCAGGCGTTAGTGATGCAAAAAAATATGGGGTTTCGGCCTTATCCATTAGGGATGTTGGGCATACTGGAAGGCATGGTGCTTTTGCTGATGATGCTGCAAACAAAGGTGTCCTGACGATTTGTGTTGGTGGTGGAAATAGATATACATGGAGGCAAGTTGCACCTTATGGAGGTTCGAAAGCTATTCTTCCAACAAACCCTTGGTGTATTGGCATTCCTGGTGGCAATTTAGGACCAGTAGTACTAGATTTTGCAACATCTAAAATTGCTGGTGGTTGGATATATGCCGCAAAATCTGCAAATGCTTTATTACCAAAAGATTGTATCATTGACAAAAGTGGTAATCCTTCTCAAAACCCAGATGACTATTTTAACGGAGGTGCAATTCTTCCATCTGGAGCACAAAAGGGATATGGCTTAGCATTAATAGGTGAGTTAATAGGAGAGGCTCTCTTAGGGCCATCCACTACTGAAGCAAATTGGCTCCTTATTTCAATAGATACGACTAGATATAGAAATAAAAACAATATTCAAAATGCTGCAGAGGAAATTTTAGACGAAATAAGAAAATGTCCACCCTCAAAAGGATTTAAAAATGTCGAAATTCCAGGGGAAAGAGAAAGGCAAAGTCGTAATAACGCAAATGGTAAAATTTCAATACCTGAAAGTACATGGAATCAAATATTAGAACTTTCAAATAAGCTAAGCACCATTAGCTGACCTACAAAGAAACAATTTTTTTGATTTGAGGGAGAGCCTCTTTACCTTTTTTATACATTAAGTCCAAGTATTCATTATTGTTCCAATTGGAAATAGATTGAGTGTAATTACGCTTCATTTTAATTTTAGAATACCAATTAGAGAGAAATTTTTTCTTTTCATAAAAAATAGATAAGTTTAAATGCTCAAATCTAGTCAAATAAGGTGTATACGTAATATCAGCAAGAGAGTAATTATCGCCCACCAACCAATCATTTTTTGATAAATGTGCATCTAAGTCGTCAAATAACTTTATGTATTCATTCAAAGCGCCTGGAAGAAATTTTGAATTTAATCCATTAAAAATTGTATCCTTGCTTATTTCTTGTCTTTTTTCACTAGGTATCTTCGCAATAAGATTATTTATTTCCTCAGTTGTATATTTATCTAAAAACTGAAATCTAAAGGCTAGACAAGAACTAATTATAGCTATTGATGAGTGCAGAGAATCATCAACCCTTTTATTCCATAGCCTCATTACAGCAATACTATTAGCATCAACTGGCCTTAAGGATTTTTGTGTAAAAGCATCTTCTAAATATTCAATAATGATTGTTGATTCAATAATAATATTTTTACCATCGACTAGGGTCGGAACAACTCCATTTTTATTTAAATTTGTAATATAGTCTTTTGACCTTGTTTCTCCTTTTCTTAAGTTCATATGGTGGCTATGCCACTTTAATTCTTTTTCATCTAAGACTAATCTGACCTTCTGTGAACAACTAGACATGTCATTATGATATAAATGTAATTCAGACATTTAAAATCTCTCCCTTTGAATTTTATCTTGGACCTAATATTCCTTTTTTACTAAAATCAATCTCAAAAAAATTATTTTTATTTAATTTACACCAATCCTCAAAAATCCACTCATCAGTATATGCCAGTGATTTATTTGGCATATAAATCTCACAACTAATTTTTATTTTCTTTTTAGTCTCATAAGCATACACTTTATACCTAGAGTAATTATCACCTTCAAATAAATCTAATTGTCTAATTATTTTTTTATCAAGTCCTTTTACCAGATATCCAAGAATTGGCTTCTTAGATAAAGTATCTTTGATAATCAATGGATAATTTGCATTCTTAACTTTGAATAATTTGAAACCAATTAAATATGCATCACTTAAAATTAGTTTGTTTGCATTTTTATCTAAAACAGCATCCCTAACCTCTTGGGACCTTAATGTTCCATAAAAGAAAAGTGGTAGTATTTTGCTTTTATTCATCTTTATTTTAATAATATTAATCCATAACAAATCGAAAATTTTTTATGTCTTTATCAAGCTCTGAAAAGTTAATGTCTTTTTGAGGCGGGACTATGAAAAGGCACTGTCTCCCATAAGTATCTTCTCTTTGGATATAGTTTTCAACGATATGGTAATAAGGTCTGTTGCAATAGTCATCAAATATTATTTTTGTCCCTTGTTTTGCATTTTTTAATGAAGTTAAAAAGCAGCAAACTCTGAACCTACCATCTATTAAGACTGTATCAGGAATTTGAGGTAATTTCCAAATCCAATCAGTGTAATTATAAAAAATATCCGAATAATTGTAATTAATAGGGCGACCCCAATCACCCACCTCTCCTAAATCAATAAGTTTAATATTCAGTCTTTGAAGATATTTATTATTTTTATTTTTTGTAATTTGAACCCACTCACGTGAAGTATCTACAGAATGAACCACGATTTTAGAATTTCTTAAAACCCAGTCAGTCGAAAGGCCGCATCCATATTCACCATATAAATTTGTTTCTCTTAATATTTCTTTGAAGAGACTGTCATCTCCATCAAATAGAAGATTTTCCTTCTCTGTCATATTTTAAAGAGATTTTTTTTATTATTATAATATTTCATTTTAATACATGGTACTTTCTTATTATGGAAAATGCTAAATATTTCTCCTTTTCCAATAACATCAAAACCAGTTTTTATTAACACATTTCTAGAAGCCTTATTGCCAGTTAAATAACTTGCAAATATCTCTATATTATTAAAATTGTTCAAAAATCTTAAAGCGCCGTTCACAGCTTCAGTTGCCATTCCATTCCCCCAATATGGATACGCTAGCCAATACCCCAATTCAAAAATTTCTAAATCAACTTCTTTAAAACCGACACCGCCAATGAGACTATCATTAAAATATATATTTGATTGAAATTTATTTCTTTTTACCAAATTAGACCAATTAATAGCATCTTGTAAAGAGTAAGGGTTGGGCACATTTGTTAAAAATTTTGCTACTTTCTTGTCGCCTATTTCTAATACTAGAGTTTTAAAATCTTTTTTTCTGATTTTTTTTATTTCTAATCTTGATGTTTTAAAAATCATATTAATATCTAAAACCAATACATTTTAAGTTACTATTTGGCCTTTAATCATTCCAATAAGCGCATTTTCTTCCATCCTGAAAGATCTATTTTTTTTTACTACCATTTGATAATTTCTTGGCGGTAAACTTAAAGAAGTTGCTTTAAGCAAGCCTGTTTCCAAAGCAAGAGATACAACATGCCTTGAAATAAGTGTTACACCAACTCCTGCAATTACTGCCTCTCTAACAGACTCATTGCTTGGGAGTTCTAAAACAATATCTAAATCAGACCAAGAAATTTTATTTTGAATCACAAGATCTTCTAATACCTTTCTTGTTCCTGAACCTTTTTCTCTTACGATCCATGGTAATTTCGATATATTATTTAAGTTTTCTGATAGTCCTAATGAAGCCCAACGAGAAACTGAAGCTACTAAGGCTATTTGATCATGATCAACTTTAATAAATCTAAGTTCATCAGAAAAAACTTCGGCTTCCACAAAACCAATGTCAACCTTTCCATTTACAACTGCTTTTTCTACATTGCTTGTATTTGTCATTGTTAAATGTAACGCCACTTCAGGGTGTCTTGCGTGGAACAATGCAAGTTTTCTAGGAAGCCAATAATTTGCAATTGTTTGACTAGCAGCAATTTTTAAACTACCAACAGTTTTTTCACTTAAAGACCTGAGATATTTTGTTGCACTTTTCGCACTTGCAATGGCACTTTGAGCTTCTGGAAGGAAACGTTTACCTACTTCAGAAAGGATAATCGAACGACCAACCCTTTCAAAGAGTTTTACTTGATATATATTTTCTATTGAAGCAATTGATGCTGATGCAGCAGACTGAGTAATGCCAAGCAAATCTGCTGCTTTAGTAACGTTTCCCACTTCAGCAATAGCTAGAAATATTTTAAGCTGATTCAAAGTCATCCTAATTCATAACATAAATCGATTGTTTTGACAATAATAACTCATTAGACTTGTTAATAAAATTTATTTAAATAATAAACAGTCCATAGTTTTATAAATTTTGAAACCTAAGTAAAACGTTTAATTTTTTTTGAATTTTTATGTCATTTGAGCCAGTTATAGAAAAATCCCCAAAAGTTTCAGATGAAATTAAAAAAACAACTTGTTACATGTGTGCTTGCCGATGTGGAATAAACGTCCATATTCGCGATAACAAGATTAGATATATAGAAGGTAATAAAGACCACCCAATAAACAAAGGTGTTTTATGTGCAAAGGGTTCAGCTGGAATAATGCAGCATTATTCCCCTGCTCGCTTAAAGTCCCCAATGAAAAGGATTGGTCCAAGGGGGTCAGGCAAATTTGAACCTATTACTTGGGATAAAGCTCTGTCAATAGCAACAGATTGGCTTGAACCAATAAGAAATAAGGATCCAAAAAAACTTGCATTCTTTACAGGGCGTGACCAATCACAGGCATTAACTGGTTGGTGGGCCCAACAATTTGGCACCCCAAACTTCGCAGCCCATGGAGGGTTTTGTTCTGTTAACATGGCTGCAGGAGGTATTTATACAATAGGAGGTGCTTTTTGGGAATTTGGAGCGCCTGATTGGAACCTTACTGAAATGTTTGTTCTTTTTGGTGTAGCTGAAGACCATGATTCAAACCCAATCAAAATTGGCTTAGGAAAATTGAAAGGCAGAGGCAAACGTGTTGTTTCAGTTAATCCAGTTCAAACCGGTTATGCTGCTATATCAGATGACTGGTATGGTATTACCCCAGGAACCGATGGTTTATTAATACTCTCTCTTATTCGTGAATTATTTCTTTCAAATAAAATTGACGTTAATTACCTCAGAAGATATACAAATTCTCCCTGGTTAGTAATCCAAAATCCGGGCAAAAATAATGATGGTCTTTTTCTTAGAGACCAATCAGGGCAACCACAAGTTATAGACAGATTATCAGGTAAAATAGTCTCTCATAGCAAAAAAGGCATTAGTCCTGAGATGAGTGGTAAAATTAAACTAGACACTGGCGGATTTGCTATACCTGTTTTCAAAATCATGTATGATACATATATAAATAGTACTTATTCACCAGAAAATATATCAAGTAAAGTTGGTATTTCTTCCAATAGGATACGAAAATTTGCTGCCGATCTTGCTGATGCGGCTTTTTCTAGAGAGGTTGTTATTAATCAACCTTGGACTGACTGGAAAGGTGAGAAACATAAAAAAATGATTGGCCGACCTGTCTCAATGCATGCAATGCGAGGTATCTCTGCTCACTCAAATGGTTTTCAAACTTGTAGGGCTTTGCATGTATTACAATTAATTTTAGGATCCATAGAAGTTCCAGGTGGGTGGCGGTTTAAACCACCCTACCCTAAACCACCAGAAGCCCATCCAAAACCATCAGGTAAACCAAATCAAGTTCAACCAGGCAAACCTCTTACTGGCCCACCTCTTGGTTACGTTTTAAGTCCTGAAGATTTGATTATAAATGAGGATGGCTCTCCTCAAAGAATTGATAAAGCTTACAGTTGGGATGCTCCTATGTCAGCTCATGGCCTTATGCATATGGTTATCTCTAATGCTGTTGCTGGTGATCCTTATCACATTGATGTTTTATTTATGTATATGGCAAATATGGCTTGGAACTCCTCCATGAATACTAGAGGCGTAATGGAGATGCTCACCGAAAAAGATGGAGATACTGGCGAATATAAAATACCAAAAATTATTTACTCAGATGCTTATTCATCTGAAATGGTAGCTTATGCTGATTTAATTTTGCCAGATACAACTTATCTTGAGCGACATGATGCTATTTCACTATTAGATAGACCTATATGTGAGGCTGATGCAGTTGCTGACGCAATCAGATGGCCAGTATTGAAACCAGACCGAGACGTTAGAGGTTTTCAATCAGTTCTATTAGATTTGGGAGCAAGACTTAAACTACCTGGAATGGTAAATGACGATGGTAGTGCAAAGTATAAGGATTACGCAGACTACATTATTAATCATGAACGCAAACCCGGCATTGGCCCACTTGCAGGATTTAGAGGAAATGGTGATAAATCAGGCCGAGGGGAACCAAATCCAGGACAAATAGAATCTTATATGTCGAATGGTGCATTTTGGCATAAAGAAATACCCGAAGAAGCAAGATATTTTAAAATGGCAAATATGGAATATCAAAAATTTGCAGTAGACATAGGTATTTTTGATAAACCTGAACCATATACATTTCAAATTTATAGTGAACCTCTACAAAAATTTCAACTTGCTGCTTTAGGACACGGAAATATTCAACCCCCTGAAAACATGCGTGATAGAATTAAGTCTAGCTTCACTCCTTTACCTATTTGGTATGAACCTTTTGAGGGAAAAGCTGTTTTAGAAGACGAATACCCAATTCATGCACTTACACAACGCCCAATGGCAATGTACCACTCTTGGGGATCTCAAAATCCGTGGCTTAGACAAATACATGGCCAAAACCCAATGTATATTCCTATAAGCCTCGCCATGAAACATAACTTATCAGATGGAGATTGGATTTGGGTTACTTCTCATCATGGGAAAATACGTGTTCCTATTCTAACCATGGCTGGGTTAAATAAAAAAACAATTTGGACATGGAATGCGATCGGAAAAAGAAAAGGAGCATGGCAACTTGATGAAGATGCACCAGAAGCTAAGAAGGGGTTTCTTTTAAATCATCTTATTAAAGAATTATTACCTGCAAAAGGCGATGGTCAAAGATGGTCAAACTCAGATCCAATAACTGGTCAAGCTGCGTGGTTTGATTTAAAAGTTAAAATAGAAAAAGCTAATATCAACGAACCTCACGAGTCATACCCTCAATTTCCTCCGTTACCCAGAGAATACGGAACTATTCAAGATCCTCCAAAAAAACTTAGGTATGGAATTGAATGGACAAAACAAAATAAAGCCCATAATAAGAGTGATAATTCATGACAAGTCTACCAGATCCATCAGCCATTAAACTTGGATTAGTTATTGATCTTGATATTTGTGTTGGCTGTCAAGCATGCGTCGTTAATTGCAAGGAATGGAATACATCTGGTTATGGCGCTCCTCTGAGCGATGAAAACCCGTACAGTTCAAATCCAAACGGTGCTTGGTTAAACCGAGTTCA
Source organism: uncultured SAR116 cluster alpha proteobacterium (assembly GCA_902522415.1). GTDB lineage: Bacteria > Pseudomonadota > Alphaproteobacteria > Puniceispirillales. Next base: position 71,408 of record CABYVI010000002.1, read on the forward strand.
TGCATATGAGGAATTTAACTCTGAAAAGGTTAAAACAGTCCATTTTCCAAAATCCTGTTTGCATTGTGAAGATGCACCTTGTGTAACTGTCTGCCCAACTGGCGCTTCATATAAACGTGCAGAAGATGGAATTGTTCTTGTCAATGAGGATTGGTGCATAGGTTGTGGACTTTGCGCATGGTCATGTCCTTACGGAGCAAGGGAAATGGATCCAGTTGAAAATGTAATGAAAAAATGCACATTGTGCGTTGATAGGATCTACAACGATAATATACCAGAGGAAGATCGAGTTCCTGCATGTGTAAGAACTTGTCCCACAAGTGCACGTCATTTTGGTGATTTGGGTGATCCTAATTCTAAAGTCAGTAAATTAGTAGCTGAACGCGGTGGTTATGACTTGCTTCCAGAACAACAAACCAAACCTGTTAATAAATATCTTCCGCCTCAATCGAGTTGTGAATCTAATGAAGACCAGTTTTCATTGCTTGAAATGGCAGAAAGTAATTCCCCAAAAGGATTTTGGGAGTGGATGGACAATACACTAGAGAGATTAGGTTAAGCTTTTGCATCCTGCTTGGTCAATAATTTTTTTTACAACCCTATCCGGACTTGGATTTGGTTTTTCAACTTGGGTTGTTTTTGGATTTATAGAAATAAGAAATATTTTTCAACTAATAATTACAGCTGGATTTACATTTTGTTTAATTGGTTCAGGACTACTTAGCTCAACACTCCATCTTGGGCATCCAGAACGAGCTTGGAGAGCTTTAAGCCAGTGGCGTTCAAGTTGGCTATCAAGAGAGGGCATTTTATCTGTATTAGTTTTGACAGCACTAACTTATTGGTTTTTATACACTTTTAGATATGGAGAACTACCTTTACTGATAAACATAACACTTATGACTATGATTTTATTTACCGTTTACGCTACCGCTATGATTTATGCATCGTTAAAAACTGTGACATGCTGGAATCAGTTTTTAACACCAGTATGTTATTTGATGTTTGCTATTTCAGGAGGTATGTTAGCAATTACATGGCTAATGTCTATTTTTGGACAACTAATAACTTCGAGTACCTTTCAGATTTTATTAATACTTATTTTACTTACATGGGCTTTCAAAATAAAATGGTGGTGGAATTTAGACCATAGTCAATCAGAGAGCAATCTAGCAACTGCTACAGGTCTTGGTAAATTTGGTAAAGTTCGATCATTAATGCCACCTCATACTTCAGAGAACTATTTGCAAAAGGAAATGGGGTTTGTTGTTGCGAGAAAACATGCAATTAAACTAAGAGTAATTTCATTAACTCTTGGGGGAATAATACCTTTTGCAACTATCTTAATTGGCACATCTTCCTCATTACTACTTGGTATTATTCTTTTTATACATTTAGCAGGAGTTTTTGTCGAACGTTGGTTGTTTTTTGCTGAAGCAAAACACATTGTCTCACTCTACTACGGAGATAAAACTTCTGTTTAACAAAATGAAACTAAGCATATTGACCAGCTACATATCCTGAAGACCAGGCCCATTGAAAATTATATCCACCAAGATGGCCAGTAACATCCATAACTTCACCAATAAAGAAAAGTCCAGGATACTTTTTAGACATCATAGTTTTTGAGGATATTTCATTAGTATCTATACCACCAAGAGTAACTTCAGCAGTTCTGTATCCTTCTGTTCCTATTGGTTTGACAAACCAGTTATTAATTGAATTACTTAATTTAGATAATGACTTATTTGAAATTTCAGAAATATTACCTTTAACATTATTTTGTAAACAAATAATTGAGGCAAGACGCTTGGGAATTATTTCAGATATAATTGAAGATACGTCAATTTTAGGACTATTAGATCGTTTATCAATTAAAAATTGCAAAATATTTATATTAGGGGATAGGTTAATACTGATTTCATCTCCTAATTTCCAATATGAAGAAATTTGTAATATTGAGGGACCACTTAACCCCCTATGAGTAAATAGCATTCCCTCTTCAAAAAAAGTTTTATTATGCGAAACTACTGCTTCAAGAGAAAGACCAGCGAGACCTTTACACATTGTTAGTATTTTTTCACTAAAAGTAAGAGGCACAAGCGCAGGCATGGTTTCAATAACTTTTAAATTGAATTTTCTAGCTAAATCATAGCCGAATTTACTTGCTCCTATTTTTGGTATAGACAAACCACCTGAAGCAATTATCAGTGACTCACAATGATAATTATTATTTCCAAAACTAACAATATATTCATTATCAATCATATTTATATCAGTAATAAAGATTTCTTTTTTTAAAGTAACCTTTGCTTTCTCTGCTTCTAAAAGAAGCATATCAATGATTTGCTGCGCACTCTTGTCACAAAAAAGTTGCCCTAATTTTTTTTCATGAAATTTAATTTTATGACTTTCAACCAAAGAAATAAAGTTTTCATGCGAGTATTGCTTTAGTGCAGATTTAACAAAATTTGAATTTTGAGAAATAAATTTACTGGCATCAGTATTGAGATTTGTAAAATTACATCTTCCTCCACCTGAAATTCGGATTTTCTCACCAATTTTTTTTGCATGATCTAATAAAAGTACTTTTCTACCTCTTTTTCCAGCCTCAATGGCACTCATCATGCCTGCTGCACCAGCTCCAACAACAATTATATTAAATTCTTTAATCATAATCTTTTGTTGATACTATTTTGGTTAAAAAAAATATCACTGGCTCTTCTCTCTATTAATATTTCTTTCTTTCCAAATTGGAACCATTGAGCTCCATACACCGTCATTTTTTAAACGATGATAAATTGCAGCAATAACATGAAATGATATAAGCCAATATATTAATGAAACGAAGAATTCATGTGCACCTACAATAATATTTATTAGAAGCTCATCCCTAAAACCTAATGAAAAAAAATAACCTATCAATAAACCTGAAATTGCTATTCCTGCTAAGCATATATACATAGAAAGATGCACTATTTTAGCAGCAAATTTCTGAGACTTTGGTGTATCGTCAGGAATAGAAGTTTTTTGTGTTTTAGTCATATAAAAGAAACGAAAGATAAGAAATAATAAAAATACTGAAGCAAATATTATTTCAGTTCTAAAAAAAGAAATATCTTCTAACTGATTAATATCATCAACTTGTTTGTATATACCATATGCAAATATAATTACAAAACACCAGTGAATAAACCTTGCAAGAAAACTATATTTAGGTTTTTCAAAATCTTCTTTTAAAACTTTCAAGTATTAATCCTTTATTTATTTAATAATAATAATAAAATTTAATTACGAGATTTTAACCAATCCTTCAAAGCAAAATAATATTGAATTATGAATTTAAAAAATCTAATGCCTGCTTAAGCAACTTTTTGGTTGATGCTGCTACAATTCGCCCCCCATTAAAGGCTGGTTTCCCATCCCATGTAGAAACAGCACCACCTGCTGCCTCAATTATGCAGATTGGAGCTTGAATATCATAAGGTTTCAAACCAGCCTCAATAACAAGATCTGCTGTTCCCATTGCAACGAGGGCATAACCATAACAATCAAGCCCATAACGAGTTAGCTTAGTCCTTTTTGCAACATTCATAAAAGCATTACGTTCTTTTTCAGTTCCTATTTCAGGAAAAGTTGAAAGTAAAATTGCATCTTTAATTTTTTCAACTTTACTAGTTTTCAATGTATTTTTTGCATTACTAGTTATTACTTCTGAGAGGCCCATTCCTCCAAGATATCTCTCTCTTATATAAGGCTGATCTATTATTCCAAATATTGGTCCATATCCCTTTTTTTCCACAGAAATGAGTGTGCCCCACGTTGGAGTTCCTGAAATAAATCCCCTGGTTCCATCAATAGGATCCAAGACCCATCTATAAAGTCCTTCTCCTTTTAACTCACCAAACTCCTCACCAAGGACTCCATCACTTGGTCTCATCTTTTTCAAGACATTTATCATTGCCTTTTCAGCACTTTTATCTGCTTCAGTAACAGGATCAAAACCATTAATAGTTTTATTTTTAACAGCTAAATGCTTTGATCTAAAAAAGGGTA
>CABYVI010000003.1 GCA_902522415.1 uncultured SAR116 cluster alpha proteobacterium
TAAAAAGAATGAGATTATTGCGTCTAATATAGCTAATGCAGCTACTCCTAATTACAAGGCAAGAGATTTAGACTTTAATTCTGAAATGTCACGGCATTTAAAAACTGGCAATTTAACAACTACTAATGAAAAGCATTTTTCATTAATGAGGCCAGTTTCTCATAAAGGTGTTTCATTTAGAGAACCTCTTCAACAATCTCTTGATGGCAATACTGTTGAGTTAGCAGTTGAACAAATGGAGTTTTCGGAAAACTCCATTAGATACTCAACAACACTAAGTTTTCTAAATAGTAAAATTTCAGGACTTATGTCTGCAATTAGAGGCGAATAGGATAATTATTTATGTCAGATATTAAAAATGTTTTTGATATTTCCGGAAGAGCAATGGCGGCGCAACTTATTCGTTTGAATACAGTTGCAAGTAATTTAGCAAATGCGGGTAATATTGCTGGAAGCAAAGAAGAAGCTTACAAGGCTATTAAGCCAGTATTTGAAACAAAATTTGCTGAGTTCGCAAAAACTTCAGGACTTGCGACTGTTGACGCGGTTGAAGTCAAACAAACAAACGTAGAACCAGAAAAAAGTTTTATGCCTGAGCATCCCCAAGCAGATAAAGAAGGGTATGTATATAAGGCAGCAGTAAATGTTGACCAGGAGATGGTAGAAATGATGGAGGCTGGCCGCCAATATCAAAATAATATTGAAGTAATTTCAACAATAAGAGCTCTCATGATGAAAACTCTTAGTTTAGGAAAATAATTTACCAGGAGCAAATAAATGGCAAGCATAGATCCTTCTCAACAATCTTTATCAGCAATTCTAAATAAATTAGGTATTAATTCAGCTGAAAAATCAAATGTCCCAAAATCTAAAGATCAGCTTGGTCAAGAGGATTTTTTAAAACTTATGACTACTCAACTCCAAAATCAGGACCCCTTTGCTCCGATGGAAAATGGTGAATTCATTGCTCAAATGGCACAATTTTCTACTGTAACTGGAATAACCAGTATGGATGAATCTCTTAAAGACGTTGCTTCTAAGTTGGGGGAAACAAGAGTTGCAACTGCAACTAATATGCTTGGTCATTCTGTATTAGTTCCTGGTCGAATTGCTAGAGCAGATGATGATGGATCTGTTAATGGTGTAATTGACCTTCCTTCAGCAGCAACCAATGTAAACGTCGTTTTTAAATCTCAAAACGGAGATATCTTAGACACGATTAATCTAGGCAATCAGTCATCTGGATTGGTTGGTTTTGCATGGCATGGCGCCCCTAAAGATATGATTGATGGTGACGAACCAATTTTTGTTGAAGCGTATGCTAATACTGGCGAGGGTATGGAAGGTGTTAGTTCTTCTATATTTGCTGAGGTTTTATCATCATCAACTGGAGACAGTAACAGTGGCGTAATGTTAGACGTCAGAGATTATGGCACGATTAGTGCAAATGAAGTTATTAAATTTAGAATGTAATTAATTTAGACGAAGCAGGAGAAATAACAGATGTCATTCTATACAGCCCTTACAGGATTAAACGGTGCTTCAGCCGATATTTCAGCAACCTCAAACAATATTGCCAACGTTGGAACTACTGGTTTTAAAAGAAGTAGAGCAGAATTTGGTGATATTTTTGCGACATCACCTTTGCAGAACGCTTCGTCTTCGATTGGTTCTGGTACAATTCTTAAAGGTATTAAACAGCAGTTTACTCAGGGTAATATTTCTTCATCCTTGAACGCTCTTGACCTTGCTATTTCAGGTCAGGGATTTTTTGCCTTGAAACCTTCTTTGACATCTGCTCAGATTGTTTATACTAGAAATGGTTCTTTGAGTGTTAACGACGATAGATATGTTGTTGACTCAGCTGGACAGTTTTTATTAGTTTTTCCTGTGAACAATGATGGATCTGTAACTGCAAAAGATATTATAAGCGCTTCACCTCTGCAACTTCCAGTTACTTCAGGTGAACCTCAGGCTACAAACAATATTCAAATTGGAGTGAACGTACCTGCAGGAGCCGAAGTTGTAACAGAAAGACCAGATTTTGCAGATGGCTATGCATTCAACCCTGCAAACCCTGAAACTTATAACAACTCAACTTCAATCACAATCTTTGATGATTTGGGTAACCCTACAATTGCAACAATTTATTTTATCAAAACACAAACAGCGTCTGCTGAAGACCCTACTAACAAAGTTATGACTAAACTTGTTATTAATGACACAGTTATTGATCCAGACCTTGTTAAATCTATAGATGACGCAGGCAGGCAGCAGTTTATTGATAAATTTGGAAACATTACCACAAAAGTCCCAGATGATAACTACTTTCTAGAAGGGAAAGGATCAAAACTTTACAAAGCTGATGACTTAAAAAACAAGGTTGATTCATCACCTGCTCAAATAAAAGGTGAAACAAGTGAATTTGATTTTGGGGAAGAAGGCGACAGGCTTGTTGAGATTGTTACTGATCCAATGCAATTCAAGTCAACACGTGAAGCAGGAAATGCTGATTCAAGAGTTTACTGGGGTAAAAATTTCCTTACTCTGAATGTCGATAATGGAGACCAGCCACTTAATATTGATCTAAATCCTGGAAAATATAACGCCGACCAACTTGCTGCTGAAGTTCAGAGAGCAATTAATGCTGCTTATGGGGATGATAAAAAAGTACAAATTGTACAAAACGTTGATGATACCGTTAATATTCAATTTTATAAATTACAAGCTGATGGATCATCTTCAGGTCTTACGACTGCCATCAACGTGGATTTATTAACTGATAGTTATGTTTCAACTACAGAAGGAATAAATTTAACTGGGGCATCACCTGACTTCACAAGAAATCAATTTTTAGCACATAGTCAAACTAAAGTTAATGAAGCATTAAACCAATATGCTGTCAGTAAGCTCGATGTAGTGGCAAATGCGCAATCTATAGGTGTTGCAAATAAACTTTTCGGAAGAAGTACTGGTGAGACAATGACTGATGTTCTTGAAGCTACTCAATTAATAAAAGTAGAACACAGAACAAGTGATAATACAGATGGATCTTCAGATGCAGCAACAAATCGATTTGTTGTCTACTCGTATTATGATAAGAGGCCAAGTCTTTCTGTTTATGACACTGAGCAACAAGTTGCCCAGGACAACGGCAATACTTTTGAATTTAGTGCCACCGAAAATACGCTTAAAATTTATACTCATAATGCTCCTGCAGGGCTGGCAAGTGGAGACAAAATTAGAATTGCTGGTTCTCAAGCTGCAGCTGATGTTGATGCAGCGGATACTGATATAACAAAATTTGATTTTCTAAATGGTCGTGAATTTACTGTTAGTAGTGTAAATACAACTGCGAGCAGAAAATTTATTCTTGTTAATACTACAGGCTTGACTTTTCCTGATGATGCATTTTCTTTAAAAAGCAAGGAATTCAGAGTACTGAGTGATCCGTCAACTAAAGTTGAAGCATATTTTGAAGGTGCTGATAACGTTTTTGAAGGTGCGGAGGTAAATTTTAATAGTAAGAAAATTGCTCTTAGAGAAATTGGTACTACAAATAAACATGCTTACACAAATTCACAAATAGCAGGCCATGGTGTAGTTGACACTTCATCGATGACTGGACAAAATTTTACTTTAAGTGCACATGAATTCGAAGTTGGTGATGAAATAATATATACTGCATCAGGTACTGCAAGAGGTAAACCTAGTGGAGTGACCCTTGTATCTGGACAAAAATATTATATTACTGCTAAAGCCACTAATACTTTTCAAATATCTGAAACTAAAGGCGGGACTGCAATTACAATTCCAGGTGATGCGTCAAATGGCAGTTCTACTGACACATTCATGAAAACTAATAATGTAACAGAAGGCGGTATATTTAAAATAGCTACAACTCACCCATTTAATACGTTGCAGAATGTCACAGAAACTGCAAAAACAGTTACAACAGTATCCGATGCTTCAACTGAAATTACAGGTTTAACAAATCATGGCTTTGTAACAGGAGACGCAGTTACATACACATCAAGTTCTGCTGCTGGTGGTTTGACTGATGGAACGACATACTTTGTAATTAGAATGGACGACAATAATTTTAAATTAGCCACTACTCATGCTAATGCAAAGTCAGAAACTGCAATTAATATTTCTGGAGCTGGTAATGCAGCAGATACTTTTACCCGTACTCAGAGAGATTCAATTGGTGTGCTAGGCTTAAATGATTTAACAACAACAACAGATTGGGTTGATGAAAAAAACCCACCTGTAAAAGTTGCCTATGATAATATCAATCAGAGGTTAAATTTTACTGTTGACAGAAATGTATTGGGTACTGGTACAGACAGTAACTTTAACAGTTTTGCAATTTATGGTGCAGCAACTGCTACCGCCACAAATAATTTGGGTGTCCCAACATTAGATGACACGACTGAAGTTCAAATCAAAGGTGGTGAATTTTTTGCAGGCGAGGCATTTGTTGCGGACGGCGAAGAAATCCAGTTAAACGATAAAAGGTATGGCATTGGAGTCAATTACAATCGTGATACAAAGACTTTTACTTTTAAAAGTGGAACAACCGGTGAAACTATTAAGGCTAACGGTGCCATTGGTGTTACTGCAGCTCAAAAGTCATCAGATATTGAAATCGGAAGATATGCAATCTCAACAACAGATGGTTCTGTGATTGATAGCACAGATTACTTTAAAGGTGATAACCACTTAATGGGCGTTGGAACAACGAAAGGTGATGCTGTTAAAACTGCTGGAGCTGGCCTTGCCGCCTCACCTGCTCTCGCAACTGGTGCAGTTGCAAAAGAAGATTTAACACAGGTTTTCAGATTATCTTCAACTTTGAGCGAAACTACATTTAACGTTTCTGTTAATGGTGTTAACGGTGTTATCGAAATTCCATCAGGCTTTTACGTTGGATCTACACTTGCAGAAGCACTTCAGTCTCGAATTAACCAGATTGAAGATCCAATTACAGGACAGCAAACTGGTGGTGTTACAGTTAAATATAATCCAACTTCAAATAATTTTACTTTTACAACAGGTACAACTGGTCCTGAATCAACTATTAAAGTTAAGGGAATATCAAGGTTAGGGCTTTCAGACGTTCCATTGGGTGTTGGAAGTGTGCCAAAGATTTTTAACTTAGTTCAGGCTACAGACGCTGCTGGAAACGACTTATTTGTTGATGCTAACGGAAATGTTACTACAACACCCCCAGCAAACCAAGTTGATGGATTTTTTCCATTATACATTGATGAGGGTGAACTTACATTTGATAAAACTGGTAAATTACTAAGTCCCAAAAATAAAGTTCACTACGAAAAGCAGGAAGAAGGTTTCTCTATTGATTTGAATATTGACTTTGCTTCTTCAACTCAGTTTGCTCAACCATTTTCGGTTCTTTCAGTTGAGCAGGATGGTTTTACATCTGGTCGTCTTGATGGTTTGGAAATTGACGCGTCAGGTACTGTCAGAGCTAACTATACAAATGGACAAAACGATCCATTAGGTAAAATGGTACTTGCAAACTTTAACAACCAGAACGGTTTGAAGCAGATTGGTAACGCGACATATGTTGAAACAGCGGTATCTGGTTCTGCACAGGTTGGTGAAGCGGGCTCTGAGGGTTTCGGTACAATTCTTTCTGGTTCTCTTGAAAGATCAAATGTTGATATTACGGAAGAGCTTGTTAATTTGATTACAGCTCAAAGAAACTTCCAGGCTTCTGCAAAAGCCATTGAGACTACAACAACCCTAACCCAGACAATCATTAATATTAGAATGTAATTATAAATTAAGCGGTTTTAAGTTATGGATAAAATGATACACACAGCATTGAATTCAATGCATATGATAACACAAAACCAATCTATGAATGCTCAGAATTTATCTAATCTTAATGTTCCAGGTTATAGAAGAGACTTAGGTGTTGAATTTGAAACAGCTTATTTGGAAACTAAAGACGGTATAGATGCAAAGGCTTTTGCAACTAGAACAAATGTAGGAGTTTTTTCATCGAAACCTGGTCACATTAATCCTACAGGTCAGGATCTTGATGTTGCTGTTCATGGTGCAGGTTTTTTCTTTGTCCAGGCAAAGGATGCCAATGGACTTAGCAGACGAGGTGACTTTAATGTAAATGCATCTGGTTTACTGGTAAATGGAGCAAATGAATTAGTTTTGTCAGATGGACTTGAGCCAATAGAGATACCTCCTTACAAAAATATTTCAGTATCTGAAAACGGTTCAATAGTTGTTGAACCCCTTGGGGCAGAACCAGGAACCACTCAGATTGTTGGAACTATTGGTACAACTCAAGCTTCAGGGGAAGAAATTTTCAAAGATAAAGATGGCTTGTTAAAAACAATTAATGGCGGCCTTCCTGAACCTGATCAAAAAGCTATTCTCATGCAAAAGCACCTTGAAGGCAGCAATATTAACGCAGTTGAGGAAATGATAGTTTCTCTTGACCAGCAGAGGCAATTTGAATTAAACGTTAAATTAATAAAGATTGCTAAAGACATTGATGAGGCTGCAACAAACCTCATGAGAATGCCTAATTAACTTTCAAAATTAATATTACATGTAATGAGCCAAATAATATTTTTGGCACAAGCATTGCTTATTTATCTCTGTATAATTTTATTAAACGGAGAAATTTATGTCCACAAATGCAATGCACGTAGCAAAAACAGGTTTGAATGCGCAACAAGTTAGGATGCAAGTAATTGCTAACAACTTATCAAATGTCAACACTACGGGTTTTAAAAGAGATAGAGCTAATTTTGAAACACTTCTATATCAAGTAATTAGAAATAGTGGTGATCAAACATCTGCTGAAACAAATCTAAACTCCGCATTTGCAGTAGGAACTGGAACAAGAATAGTCAATTCTGACAAGCTTTTTAGTCAAGGAAATATTGTTAGTACTGACAACGCATTAGATATCTCTATTGATGGGGGTGGTTTCTTTCAAGTTTTAATGCCTGATGGAAGAATTGGCTACACAAGAAATGGTGCATTTTCGAGAAATGCTGAAGGCTTATTAACTACTTCAAGTGGTTATCTTGTTCAACCTGAAATTCAAATTCCATTGGAAGCAACGCAAGTAAATATTTCTGCTGATGGAATAGTAAGTGTACAAGTACCAGGTGCTGTAGAGGCAGAGGAAATTGGGCAAATGCAAATTGCTGACTTTCCAAATAGAAGAGGATTGCAACCTATAGGGGAGTCATTTTTAGTTGAAACTCCTGCCAGTGGTGAAGCTGTTATATCAGAGCCTTTTGTCGGTGGAATGGGCAAATTAGTCCAAGGTGCTCTTGAGAGCTCAAATGTCAATGTTGTTCAAGAATTAGTTGATATGATTGAAACTCAAAGAGCATATGAAGTAAACTCTAAAGCAATTTCAGGTGTTGACGATATGCTTAGATTCATAAACCAAAATCTTTAATAATGAATAAGGTGGCACGTATGACCCGTTCACTATTTAAATCTTTACTTTGTATTTTCTTGCTTTCGGGATGTGTTAATACATACATTGAGGAAAAGGCATCACTAGAATTTGAGCCAATATACCCAGCTCAAGAATTTGATAAACCCAATAGAAATGCGAATGGTAGCATTTATGCTCAAGCAGGTGGCGGGTTATTTGCAACAGACAGAAGAGCGCAAAATGTTGGTGATATACTTACTGTTAATTTAAGTGAGCAATTCAGCGCAAAAAAAGCTCAAAGTGCTACATCTGGAAAGACAGATGGATTTGAAGTAACTGTTCCACTTGGTCTTCAGAATAACTTAGGAACTACTGCAGACTTAACTGCTGGAACAAAACAGTCTTTTTCTGGTTCAGGAGGAGCGACACAAAGTAATTCATTAACAGGAAAGATCAGCGTAACTGTAATTAGATTACTTGATAACGGAAATTTAGAAATAATGGGCCAAAAGAAGTTAACTCTTAATAATGGAAATGAATACATCAGATTGAGTGGTGTTATCCGACCAGAGGATATTTCAGCGTCTAATGAAGTTAGCTCAAACAGAATTGCCCATGCATCTATAACTTATACTGGAACTGGTGATGTTCATGATACTAACCAACCTGGATGGCTAGGAAAAGCTTTAAGGGTGGTGTCCCCATTTTAGGAGATTTAAATGACAAAGTTTAAAGTTTTTATATTAGTATTTTCTTTTCTTCTTACAGGATTAAACTCGAGTTTACTTGCTGACAGATTAAAAGATTTAACATCTGTTGCTGGCATCAGGTCTAATCAACTTATTGGATACGGGTTAGTAGTTGGACTAGCAGGAACTGGTGACGGAAATACAAAGTTAATACAACAGTCCATGAAGTCAATGGTGTCACAACTTGGTCTTTCTACAGATTCTGGTTCACTAAATGGTAAAAATGCTGCATCAGTTATGATTACAGCTGAACTTCCTCCATTTATAAAACCAGGCCAGAATATTGATATTACTGTTTCAACACTCGGAGCTGCTAAATCCTTAAGGGGCGGCACTTTACTCATGACACCATTAAAAGGTGCAGACGGTGAAACTTACGCTATTGCTCAAGGAAATCTTGTAGTTGGTGGTTTTGGCGTTGAGGGAGGTGATGGATCATCTTTAATTGTCAACATTCCTACTGTTGGAAGAATACCTAGAGGCGCTACTGTTGAAAAATTTGTAGAAATGCCATTTTTAGAAAAACCTTTTTTGATATTGAACCTTCATCAAGGTGATTTCAGTACAGCAACTAAAGTTTCAGAAGCCATTAATGAAATCTTTGGTCCTGAAGTATCAGTTCCACTTGACTCAACATCAGTCAGAGTAAGAGCTCCTATGGAACCTTCACAAAAAGTTGCCTTTATGAGCCTCCTTGAAAACATAGAAATGGAACCAGCAAGACCGTCAGCTAAAGTAGTAGTCAATGCAAGATCTGGAACTATAGTCATTGGCGGTGATGTCAGAGTAACACCTGCGGCCGTCACACACGGTAGTTTGACGGTTAAAGTAAAAGAAGATGTAAACGTAACAGCTGGAACACAAATTATGGGAGCTTTAGGTAACCAAATAGGCGGAGGTGGAGAGGCTGTCCAAAATCCAGATACTGAAATGGAAGTGACTGAGACTACTGCACAAGCATTTATTTTTGATCCTGGTGTCAAATTATCTTCAATAGTTGATGCAATGAATGCTGTAGGTGCAAGCTCAGCAGACCTTGTTGCTATACTTGAAGCTTTAAGAGAAGCAGGCGCCCTGAGGGCAGAATTAGTTATTATTTAGGTTGAAATTATATGGAAAATTTTATCACACCAGGCTTAGATCCAAAAACTTCTTTTGAAATAAGTTCGAATAAGACTAAAAAATTAAATGCAGACACTACAAGCTTAAATGAAGCAGCAGAGAGATTTGAGGCTTTATTTTTATCTCAAATGCTCAAATCAGCGAGAGCTGCAAAATTATCAGAAGATATAATGGGCAACAATGCAACAGATACTTACTACGCAATGATGGATAATGAATTGGCAGAAAAATTATCAAAGGCAGGTAATTTTGGGATTGCAGAAGCTCTTATCAGACAATTTGGTGGAAATGTAGAGGACAAAGATAAGTAATGTCTAGTTTATTTGACATTGGTAAAAGTGCTGTTCAGTCATACCGTCAGGCATTGGCAGTAACTGGACAAAACATAGCTAATGTTAACACAGATGGATATAAAAGAAGAGAAGCTGACCTCAAAGAGGTTGGAGCTAGTAGTGGCAGTGTTACTTCAACTGGTAATTCAGCAGGCCTTGGTGTTCGTGTAGAAAATATAAGAAGGTCATTTGATCAATTTTTATTAGATCGCTCAAGAAGTTCAATTGCAAATTATGAAAAACTAAAGTCTTACACAGATCAAATGAAGCAACTCGAAGATATTTTGCTCCCAGGTGACGCTGATATCGGTAGTTATATTGGTAGATTTTTTGGTGCTTTACAGGACATAGCTGCTAATCCTGGCGATCTTGCTCCTAGAACTGTTGCTCTTGAAGAGGGGAAAAGTCTGGCTGGTGCTTTTAGAAATCTATCTTTTCAACTAGAAGAAATGCAAAAAAATGGAAAATCTCAAGCTGATGATACTTGTTCGGCAATTAATATTGTTGTAACTCAATTAGTTGACGTAAATGAAAGGCTACTATCTTCAAGTCTGGGAAGTTCTCCAAACTCAACTCTAGACTTAAGAGACAGGCTTCTTGAAGAATTATCAAAATTAACCGATATATCAGTTTCATATAACGAGAGAAAAGACGTAACTGTAACAATTGGTAAAACAGGTGCAGGGCCAAAATTATTATCTGGGAAAATTGCAACAAAAATTGGAGTAGCAGATACGGGCGGTGTTATACAGGTTTTAATGGGTGCCGGAACATCAAACACTCCTACAAATCAAGTAACAGGTGGCGTTCTTGGAGGAGTTATAGACTCTTATGCCTTGATTGGTGATACCAATAGAGATATTGATAATCTTGCAGTTTTAATTTCTGAAACATTAAATGATCAGCATAAACAGGGTATTACTCTTGATGGAAAAGAGGGTGAAAATATTTTTGTAACCTCTGGTATGACTGTCAGTCCAGGTAGAGCAAACAGATCTTCTGTATCAGCAGAAATTGTTATAAGTGATATTGAAAAGCTTCCAAAGGGCCAACTTACAGCAAAATTTAATGAAGTTCAGAATAGATGGACACTATCTGGTTCATCTTTAGAAAACAATATTTTTGGAACGAGTGAAATTAAAGGACCAGGTTTCTCATTAAATATTTTAGGCAAACCAACAGATGGAGACGAATTATCAACCACTCCACTTACTGGTGCAGCTTCAGGTATGCAATTTATGTTGAGAAGGGCACAAGATTTTGCAGCTGCTTCAAAAACATTGGTTAGTGCAACAGTTTCAAATAAAGGAACTGCAGATATTACAGCAAGTACAGGAAAAATAAAAACGTCCGATAATCCTCCATTATTGAATAATGTATTTACAAATTCTAATTCTCCCCTAACAGCAACAAATTTTCTAAGTGATGGAGCTGTTTCTGCAATACCTACTGGATCACAAGAGGCGGATATTCTTAGTTTCAAAACTCAATCACAAATGAGTTTTCAATTAACTGAGGCCGAAATACCAACAACTACTTCACTGACACTCGAAGTAAATAGTGTTCCTCATGTATTTGACCTTACTTATTCAAGTGTATACCCGAAAGCAGTTGCATCAGAAAAATGGAAATCTTGCGGTGAAATTGCAACAGCTTTAAACAGAGGTATAATTAAAAATTCTAATTCACAAACACTTTCTGATTTAGGCCTTTTTGCCTCAGGATCTGGAGGAAGCATAACGTTTGCATCATCTGAAAACGACTTCTCAGGCCAGTCAACTATTAGTTCAGGTGGCGGTACAATTTTAGGAATAAGCAAAGCATCAGCACTTCCATCAAATGTTCAGGTTTTTACAAGAGAGGGAAGGCATCTAGCTGGGACACCCCTTACGAAAGAAGATATTGCAAAACTTGTTACCATTGACAATGGCTTTAATGAGGGAGCAAGTTACAGAGCAGATTACATAAATTTAAGTGGTGATAAAGCATACAGAGGCTTGTCTTTAGAAAGAAAGACTGCAACAGGTGACCATGTAATTACCTTGGGGTCTAACAGTAATTCGGTTACTGCAAATACATCAGGAATTGGTTCATCAATTGGTGCAACAATTACGACAGGAACAAATCACGGTTTCTCTACTGGAGACACTGTTCAGTACCTCGCTAATAGTACTGCCCTAACTGGATTAACTGATAAAGCAGTATATAAAGTAGCATCTATTAATGGTACAAATCAATTTACTCTCACAAAAACTGATGGAACAACACTTACTTACGGAGGTAGTAACGGCCATGCTAATGATAGTTTTAAACTTTTTAACGTTAATTCATCAGGTATAATTCCATCTAAAACTATTTTCCCATCAAGTGCTGTATCTGCTTATAATGCAAGTATATCAATGTTTGGCGGTGAGAGCGGAAATATTGATATTCCAGCAGGTTCATCTGCAGGATTTTCTGCAAATAAAATAAATACTGACCTTGCAAATCTTGGCGTCCAAGCAGAAGCCATTACTAGGGTTGAATTGTCAATGGCAGAAATTGGTTCTCTGTCCTATGGTCAAACAAGAGTCAACCAGGGTTCTGGATCACCAGCTATAAGCTTATCATCTACTTCCACAAATGGTGCAGCAACTGGTGAAACAGAGTTTAAAGTTGGCGATATTATAAAATATGAAGCTGTTGATGACCATGCAACAAATGGTGGGCCTTTACAGGGATTAACTGAGTTTGCTGAATATATGGTTGCAAGTGTTTCCTCTAACAGTATAACATTAAAAAATACAGATGGAACTTCATTAACCTATGGAAACACAGGCGGGGCAACAGGGGTTGCATCTCATTTCGATAGTTTTACCTTGGTTAGAAGAACAGGCCAAGTAACATTAGACTTTGAGTCCAAGAACCAGGATGCAATCAATATTTCAGCTACAATTTCATCTGATGATATGACCGATCTAGCAAAGAAAATTAATGAGCACTCTGCAAATACTGGAGTGACAGCATTTTTATCAGTTGATAAGAAAAAAGTGGTTCTTGAGAGTAAAGACGGTGACGATATAATGATGACAAATTTTTCATCATCAAGTCCACCACTTAATTTAAAATCACTAGGAGAAAACTTTGAAACTCTTGGTAATGAGGTAAAATTAGATAATACTAACTTTGATGCAGCAAGATTTACTGGCTATGTTAAATTGAATGCTGGAGGATCATTTTCTTTAACAACAAACGCTGGTTCAAATAACTCAACAGTCTCTAGTACAACTGATATTTTTGAAAATAGCTTTATAGAAAAAAGCATGACACCAACTGGCGAGCAAATGACTCTAAAATTTGATGCATTTGAGGGTGCTGATGGAAATGGATCTTCAGTTGACGGTTCTATGGCTCTTGCTGCAGGTGGCGAGTATAAATTGACAATTCCTAATACTGGTTCAGGGACCTCATTCTCATCTACAGTCAAAACTAAAGATTTAGAAAGTATCACATCAAATACTGTCGCTGCAGAAATAGCAAAAAAATTACGCTCTGATACACTCATAGCTTCGGTATCAGGTAAAAGTTCAGTAAATGAATTACCTGAAGCAGGAGACAAGTTAGTTGTAAAATTTGCAGAGCAAAATTATACACTTACAATGCTTGATAATGGACGTGATGCAGTGCCTGCAACTGCTACGTTAAGTGTAAGCAACGCAGATACAGTTGCAGCTGCAGGAAACCGAATTCATCTAATTTTATCAGCCGGCATGGAACCAGAAATTGATTTGGATTACACTGTTCAGGCAGGTCAAACTAATATTTCAAGTATAGTTTCAGGACTTAACACTGCTCTAAATACTGCAGGAGCTTCTGATAAATACTCATTTTCATTCAGAGGAACCAATTTAATTTTATCTAGAAAGGATGGAGTTAATTTTCAATCATACAAGGGTGCAAATCAAACAACAAATATACTATTTTTTGATGGTGTTGATATTAGAACTGGAGCTGGTAGAGAGACTATTAATGGCGCAACAACAAATAAAACGCTAATCACAACAGATGGGAAACTTTCTGTTGAGAGAGAAATTGAAATATCTGGTGGTGAAAAGAATAGGCTTAATGCTTATTTTGATGAAAATAAAAAGTTACAAATTTTTGCTGGTGGGAGTCTTTCTGGACAGCAAATAATAATTCCTGATGATAACTCTGTTTCAGGTAATAGTAGTGCTGCCACTAGATTTGGAATAGATCGAGCAATAGGAACATTAACAGGAAATGAGATTGCAGTCCCTGCAACAACTTCGACTACGAATGTTAAAGTAGGTGATATTGATTATACTTTAACCATTAATCCAAATAATGGTGGTAAAGTAACTGCAGAATTAAAAGATGGAAATAATATTGTTCCAACTAACATATTACTCGATGCAACTGTAAACTGGATGAGCAATATTATTACTTCAGATACAACGAGTATTGCATCTTCAGCTGGTGCAGTTATCACTTCTGATAGTGATCACGAATTTAAGGTTGGAGACAAAGTAAAATACTTTAAAGGAGGCACTGCACTTACTGGGTTAACACATAATACTGAATATACAGTTGCATCCATTGTAAAAAAATCTAGCTCTCAAGCTAATACGGTTGGCCTCACGCGAGCTGCTAGTTCCACAATAACAACTGCTAATGCTCACGAGTTTAAGGTTGGAGACTTTGTAAAATACGTAAAAGGCGGGACGAATAACCTTCAAAGTCTGACTGATGGGGAGGTTTATAAAATAAAAGAGGTTGTTGGCACCAATCAATTTAAACTTCAAACAGCTGGTGGCAGTGACTTCACTTACGGTGGAACTGGTGGTAGTTCAGCAGATGCATTCATCCGATTTGACGGCTTTTCGTTAAAAAGTGCAGCAGGTGCAACCATTACTTACGGTGGTGGAAACGGCCACGCAGCTGATCAGTTTGTAAAATCAGAAAATATTAGAACCGCTGATACAACAGGGCAAACGAACAATACATCTGCAACAATAACAGTTGGTGAGGGTCACGGATTTAAAGTAGGAGATTCTGTGACTTATATTCCAGCGGGAACAAGCGTTCAAGGATTAGGGGCAAATATCAACTATAGAGTAAAAGCTCTTATTGGCTCAACTGGAATTTCGCTACAGACAACAGCAGGCGCTGATTTTGCTTACTTGGGAACAGATGGAAGTGCAAATGATGTTTTTGTAAAGGCTAACGGAAGAATATCAATAAAGACCAATCCATATAGTAATAAGGAATATAAATTTGATCATACTGCTAACGCTGAGGCTCTAGGTATTAAAGTATCGGACTACAGAGTTAATGTTGACAATGATAAATTAGTAATTGCATCCACTGAAGGAAAAGTTGTTTCTGCTGATACAACAGGAAGCAACACAAGCGTTAAAAGCTTAATTGGAAGCAATATTAATATTAAAAATGTTGGCAATGAGGATTTAATAATGATTGTCAATGGCGGTGGCGCAAGAAGTGTCGCAACAAGGTCTGACCCCCCTGCCCCAAATTATGAAGCAAAACCTTCAAACATTGACATCAAAGTTGCAAACGCTGAGGGTAGTGTTATCGAATTCCTTGATGCAACCACGGGTCATTCAATCGCTACAAGAACATTAGACACTGTAGGTAGAGCTGAAGCTGCTGGTTATAAAGTTGTTGTCAAAGGTAAAGGCCAGCTCGATGACAGTTTTAAAATATCAGACAATGCTGGTGGAACAGGTGACGCAAGAAACTTAGATGCCATGATAATGCTTCAAACTGAAGATGCAAATGGTCCTAATTCAGGTGGGTTCAGAGAAGTTTTTGACAATATTGTCACAGGTGTAGGAGCATCAGTATTATCAGGCGGTCTATCTTTAGAGGCAGCTGAAGCAACAAAAGAAGCGGCAATTGCATCAGAACTAGAATTTTCTGGTGTGAGTTTGGACACTGAAGCTGCACAGCTTCTGGAGCAACAACAAGCATTTCAAGCTTCTGCAAGAATTCTATCAACTGCTAAACAACTATTTCAAACATTACTAGACGTAGTGTAGGAGGAATAAATGCAAGTAAGTACAAAATTATTCAATCAACAATCAGTTAATCAGTTCGGAAAACTGACCAGTGAAATTCAAGATCTTCAGGCAAAGGTTTCAACTGGGAAAAGTATTTTAAAATCTTCAGATGATCCAGTTGCAGCAGTTGAGTTATCTGCAGCCAAAGAGCAAAAAAATATTTTGGAAAGGTTCAGAAGGAATATTGACTCTGCTCAAAGAAGATTAGATTTATCCGATGGTTCTATGCAGCAAGCAATCAACGTTATGACAAGAATTTCAGAATTAGCTATTCAAGCTGCCAACGACACAAATGGCGTTCCTGAGAGAATTGCCATTAGAACTGAAGTAGAGCAACTCGCAAATGTAATGCTTGAAATAGCAAATACTAGAGATGCTCAAGGACAAAGTTTATTTGCTGGATACCACACTAATACTCAAGCTTTCATCAAAAACGTTGACGGAACATTCACTTATAATGGAGATCGAGGGAAACACACTCTTCAGATTTCTGAATCAATGAACGTTGCAACAAGTATTGATGGAGGCACAGCTTTTGAAACAGTAGACACAGGTTCTGGCAGAAAAAGTGTTTTTGATATTATTACAAATATTGTAAACACAATTAACAATGCAGATGCTTTATCTAGCCAAGGATCTGCACGTGCGATGGCGTCAATAGATTTCAAAGTACCCAGAGATCCTCAAAATTGGTCTTTTGTTTTAACAGGTGGATTAGGATCTTCAACTGTAGACATAACAGTTTCTGATGGAAACTACGATGATACAGTTACTAAAATTAATGCGCTTACTTCAGTAACTGGCGTAAAAGCAAGTTTAGACAATGACACAGGCAGAATAACTTTAACGGATAGCCAAAGTCGAACTATAAAAATTTCTAATATTGAAATTGAGGGAACTGATTTTGCGACTGGAGAGATAAATAGTTATATTGATTTTAATACTCTTGAGGGATCTGGCGCAGAAGTTGGTTCTTCTCGAAGGTTGACTGATACAAATCAATTAATATCAAGTTCAGTTGAGGATGTAAAAAAGGCAACAGATCATCTGAGTTTACAAAGATCATTTTTGGGCGCTCAGCTTAATAAAGCTGAACTTCAAAAAGATTCTATTGACCAAAGGATCATGGCAACATCTGAAAGAGTTTCTGATCTTGGAGACGCAGACTTAGCTGCAATCGTTACTCAAATTCAGAGTTTGTTGATTAACAGAGATGCTGCTCAACAAGCATATGCAAAAATAAGTCAAAACAGCCTGTTTGATTTCCTAAAATAGTAAAATTAAAAAAGTGTTAAACATTTTTTTATATTGACGTTTATAAATAATGAAGTGGTCAGCGCCCTTCAAAAAATTAATATTATTTAGTCAATGAAGGGATAGTTATGACTTCCATCAATAGTGACCAAATGTCTGCAATGGTTCTCGCGAGCCTTAATAAGTCTAATGCAACTATGCAAGAATCTATGCAAAGGTTATCTACAGGTAAAAGAATTAACCATGCAGGTGACGATGCTGCTGGTCTGTCTATCTCAGCAAAACTCAGAGCGCAGGTTGATAGTTTAAATGCAGCAATTAAAAATTCATCAGATGCATTGGCAATGGTGAGTACGATTGAAGGTGCACTCGTTGAAACTACGACTATACTCCAAAGAATGAGACAATTATCTGTTCAGTCTTCCTCTGATACCAACACAGGAAATGACAGAACTTATCTTCAAGACGAAGTAAATCAATTAATTACTGAAATTAATAGAATTTCTACTAATACAGAATTTAACTCAACAAAACTTTTAGACGGAACTTTTACTGATAAAAATATTCAAATAGGAACAGCATCTAATCAAGTTTTAAGACTAGGTGTAAGTGCTACAGATTCTACAAAATTAGGAGCATATCAACTAGATAGTGTGGATGAGAGTATTGCTCCAGAAGATACTCATGCATCTGCTAAAACTGTTTTAAATGCTTTGTATGATGCCACAGCAGATTACGTTGTTAAAGGTACTTTTGGCACGTTTACAGCTTCAGTTGATGCTGGAGCTGATGCAAGAGATGTTGCTTCATCTTTTAATTTAATAGGAGGGAATACAGGCGTTAACGCGACAGCACTTACTCGTGCGAAAATGACCGTTTCTGCAGCAGCAACATTCAGTTTTACATTTGAGGGTAAAAGTACAACAACTTCTCAAATAACAGCTACTGTAACTTCTGCGACTGACTTGACTGCAATAAAAGATGCTATTAATGCAGTATCGGGTTCTACAGGTATTTCAGCTGCTTTGACATCTGATAAATCTGGGGTAGAAATTACACAAGCAGAGGGATACGATATTATTATCGGTGATGTATCAACTGGTTCAACTGACGCTAACTTACTAGTTACGGCCATGGATATGGATGGAAACCTTGATACAGGAAATACGAGAACATTAGATGGTGACGGAACAACTGGTGACTCAACAGCGATTGTTGGTACAGTTCGCCTTTCAAGTCAAAACGCTTATACGGTTTCGCCAGGTCATGCGAATAATCACTTTTCTGCTGCTACTACAGAATTGACTGCATCACATAGTACAATTTCAGCAGTTTCTCTTACAACAAAGGAAGGTGCGACAAAAGCTATGTCAGTTATTGATGGTGCTTTGTTAATGATATCAGGTATTAGATCAAATATGGGTTCAGCTAACAATAGACTACAATCTACTATCGATAATCTAAGTAATATTGCAGTGAACGCTCAAAAATCACTTTCAACAATAGAAGATGCTAACTTTGCTGAAGAAACTGCAAAACTTACAAAAGCACAAATACTTGCGAAAGCAGCTACATCTATGCTTGCTCAAGCGAATAAAGCAAAAGAAACAATGCTTGCATTGCTGCAATAAAAATTTAATTGTTCATATAAGAATTTTTATTTATTTATCAGATGGCTTCAAAGATATAGCATCAAAAATTGTAAATTCTTCAGTAGCCAGATCTCTTAAAAAATCAATATCTTTCTCGTCGTCAATTTTCCATCCACTGGGTGACGGTTTGCTTAAATCAGATCTCAGTGAATACATATAAGACTTAAACATTTTTATAATGCCTCTTTCTTCGTAATTACGATCTCTTTCTCCATCAAAAATTGATCCAAGAAGCGGTTTGCGATTTCTGATTTTACCATTATCAAAGTTAATCGTATTATATATGAAACCGTCTAGGTACTTAGTTGCATCTGAACCCGCCTCTACTTCTGCTAATATCCTAATTATATCTTCTGCAATTGATGAGATCTCAATTGGATTGACTTCGTCATATTTTTCTAAAAGAGCTTTAGAATATCTTCTTGCCACTAAGTCGATGGGTATATCCTTGACAAGAAAATCTCTAGCTGTAAGACCAATACAAGCTGCGTAAACCCATTGAGGGCAATATACAGCCATTTTACCTCCACTAGATAATAAGTTTGATAACATAATAATACACTTCGTTTAAAAATTATAGAACAAAGTAACTATTGCAAATTATATGCCCAAACAGTCACTTTTTCTAAATAAAGCTGAAAAGAAAAAAACATTTAACTCTACATTATTATTTAGGCAATTTTAAACAAAATTTTTGTGAAAAAACCCATAATAAACGACACAAAAAAAATTTGTTTAGAAATAAAAAAAAATAATAAAATCAATAACTTTTTACTAAAAATAAACTAAACATTTTTACTATATGCCGTTCATTTACTTGTACGGAGGTGGTCAGCGAAAACCTTCTCCGCGTTTAAATTTAATTAACTCGGAAAGGAGACAAAAAATGGTCTCAGTGAATACTAATATTGCGTCAGTTGACGCTAGAAACACATTAATGGGTAATAATGTAACGATGGAAAAAGCATTCGAAAGACTTTCAAGTGGAAAGAGAATTAACAGCTCAAGTGATGATGCTGCGGGTCTTCAAATTGCAAATAGCCTAACATCTCAAATTAATGGTCTAAAAATGGCAGCAAAAAATGCTGGTGATGGTATTTCATTAGTAAATACAGTTGATGGAGCTTTAAGCGAAGCAACTGACATTTTACAAAGAATGCGTGAACTTGCTGTTCAATCTTCTTCAGATACAAATGCTGGACAAGATAGAGTTTTTATCCAAGAAGAAATAAACGCACTTAATACAGAACTTAATAGAATTTCATCTACCACTCAATTTAATGGGGTGAACGTTCTTGATGGCACATTCGGTGATGTATCACTTCAGGTAGGTTATGATCCAAGCCAAACTGTTAATATGAGTGTTACTTCTTCAGACTCTGCAACATTAGGTGCATACCAGGATACATCAACAGTCGAAACATTGGCCGTAGTTGATACATATGCATTAGCAACCGCAGGTTTAACGACAACTATTGCTGACGCAGGTGATTACACAGTTTCAGGTTTTTTTGGTTCTGATACAGCATATATCGCAGCTGAGGCAGGGGCAAGAGACACAGCTGCAGCTTTCAACTTAATTGCAGGTAATACTGGCATTACAGCAACTGCAGAAACCAGAGCAAGACTTACTGTAAGTGCTGCCGCAACATTAACTTTTGACCTTTATGGCAAAAGTTCAACTAAGTCTTCAGTGACAGCAGTTATTTCTGACACATCTGATTTATCAAACTTGAAGGATGCCATTAACGCAGTCAGTGGATCCACTGGGATTTCCGCAACTCTTACATCTGATAAAGCAGGCGTCAATATAGTTAATCCAGAGGGTTATACGATATTTTTTGCTGATGTGACAGCTGCTGGCGGTACTGATGCAGATCTACAGGTTGCAAATTTAACTGTCGACGCTGCTGGTGCTGAAACAACAGCTAACCAAGTTGCAATGAAAGGTGATGCAGCTACTGATGATAGTACATATGTATTAGGTCAAGTTACATTGTCTTCAGATAAAGCATTTGCTTTAAGTTCTGGAAATGCTGCAAACCATTTTGCAACAGATACTTCAGTTCAAACTAGTGCGTTGAGCCAACTAGGCGATATTAACCTTAAAAATATCCATGGTGCTCAAAAAGCTTTAGCGATAATTGATAAAGCCATTAATATGATCGATACAACACGTTCAACAATGGGTGCTTTAAATAATCGTCTTGAAAGTACTATTAACAATCTGAATAATATTCAGGTAAAAACGGAAGCGTCTCTTTCCAGAGTAATGGATGCTGATTATGCAGAAGAGACAACTTCCTTATCTAAATCTCAAGTCTTAACTCAGGCAGCTACTGCTATGCTAGCGCAAGCAAACCAAGCTCCTCAAGGAGTATTAAGATTACTTCAGGCAGGATAAAGGCCGCCATTGGATTTGAGAAACTAATGGTAGTTTAGTCTACCTACTACGGAGCCCCAATTTAGAAATGACCGTCTAAGTTGGGGCTAAAAAAAACTCAAGATGAAAGTCTTGAACAACAAGGAGATAAATATGACCTCAATAAATAGTGACTTCATGTCGCAATTGGCTTTAAGAAGCCTCGGACAATCGTCCAATACAATGACCCAAGCAATGGAGCGTTTATCAACAGGAAAAAGAATTAATTCTGCTGCTGATGATGCTGCTGGACTTGGTATTGCTACTAAGCTAAGAGCACAAGTAAATAGTTTAGAGGCTGCTGGAAGGAATGCTTCTGACGCTTTAGCACTTATCGGTACAATTGATGGTGCATTAGAAGAGTCAGGTGAAATTCTTCAAAGAATGCGTGAATTGGCAGTTCAATCTGCATCAGATACAAATACTGGTACAGATAGAACTTTCATTCAAGATGAAATAAATCAACTCTCTCAAGAGTTAAACAGAATTTCTACAGCAACTGAGTTTAACAATGTGAAATTGCTTGACGGTACATACACTGATAAAGCAATTCAAATTGGTACAGGTGCAAACCAAGTATTCAGATTGGGAGTTTCTGCGACAGATGCTTCAACACTAGGTGCGTATCAATTATCTTCAACAACAGAATCTATGGATCCAGCTGCTGAAGATACTCACGCATCTGCAATTACAGCATTTGCAGCATTATTTCATGCAGACGCAGATTATACAGTTAAGGGTAGCTTTGGAACTGCAACTGCTTCTGTAGCTGCTGGTGCTGATGCTCGTGATGTGGCTAGAACATTCAATTTGCTCTCAGGTACAACAGGTATTAATGCAACTGTCACAACCAAAGCACAGCTTAAAGTTACTGCTGCCGAGACTTTTAGTTTTACACTTCAGGGTAAAAGTTCAGATAAATCTACAGTTAATGCAACTATAACTAGTATAAGTGATTTGACAGCTTTGAAAGACGCTGTAAATGCTGTTTCAGGACAAACTGGAATTGTTGCTTCATTAACTGAAGACTTATCAGGAGTTAATCTTACACAAGAAGAAGGTTACAATATTGTTGTAGGTGACGCGACTGCAGCTTCTGGAGCGATGACAGTCCAAGAAATGAAATCAGATGGAACTGTAACAGGTTCAGCAAGAACATTAGACGCAGATGCAACAGCTGCAGACTCTACAGCAGTTGTAGGGCAAGTCACTTTGTCTAGCCATAAGGCCTTCACTGTAACTTCTGGAAATGCTGCTAACCATTTTGCTACTGATACAGCCGCACAAAACTCAAGTTTATCTACAGTAGGCAGCCTTAGCCTTAAAACTCAAGCTGGTGCAACATCTGCTATTGCAGTTCTTGACGGAGCAATGGCTCAAATTTCTGAAATCCGAGCAGAAATGGGTGCAGCTGAAAACAGACTAGAGTCTACAGTTGATAACATCAGTAACGTTGCTGTAAATGTTCAAAGATCTCTATCTTCAGTTGAAGATGCGAATTTTGCTGCTGAGACATCCCAGTTAACTAAGTCTCAGATACTTCAGCAAGCAGCTACTTCAATGCTTGCACAAGCAAATAAAGCAAAGCAAACAATGCTTGTACTACTTCAAGGTTAATAATTTCAACTTTGTTTTTAGGGGAAGGGTTCCGCCCTTTCCCTTTTTTTTTAAAATAATTATCTAAATTTTGGCATGGTATTTGCTCATTGGACGTTGACCTCAAAATAAAATAAAGGTGCAACAATGAGTATTTTAACAAATTTAGCGGCTTTAAAATCGCTGTATCACATAAATCAGAATGAAGGTGAATTCTCTACTTCAGTAGAAAGAGTGTCTTCTGGTAAAAGAGTAAATAACGCAGGCGATGATGCTGCAGGCGCATCAATCATCAATAGAATGACATCTCAGGTACAGGGTATGAGCGTTGCAATAAGAAATGCTGGAGATGCTATTTCTATGGCTCAAGTAGCTGAAGGCGCACTCGATGAAACAACAGAAATTTTACACAGACTGAGAGAAATAGCTGTTCAGTCTGCTAATGGAACTTACAGCGGCGCGAATAGAGTTGCACTAAACGCCGAAGTTGTTGCATTAAAAACAGAGTTATTAAGAATCGCTGAATCTACAAAATTTAATGATGTAAAATTATTAAATGGGCAATTTCAAGATACTACATTTGCTATTGGTTATGATGAAAGTCCCGGTCATACACACTCATTAAGTATTGAGTCTGTAAAGCCAGATGACCTTGGTATGTGGACAATTACAACCGAACAGGAAAATACTGCCACTCTTAAAACAAGTGGAATGGGAAATTATGGAGAAGCTGCAAATATAGACACTGCAGCTGATCATTTATTTGAAACAGGTGATATTATTACTTATGAACAGGGACCAGCTGCTACAAGTATTCCAGTTCCAGGTCTAGTAGACGGGAAAAGTTATAAAGTGACAGTTGTTGACTCTGATTCATTTACTCTTACACATCTTGATGGATCAAAGGTTAAATATGGCGCAATCTCAAATTTTGGCACACCATCAAATGCTAAATTTCATTTACAAAGTATCTCTAATGCACCAACAGTAGGCTTGTCCAAAGGTTCTTACGCAGCCACTGGGGGAACTGATCAATCAGCACCAGCATCAGAGGTTTTAAAAACAGAAGATGTTATGGTCCACGGACATGTTGGTTCATCTGAAGTACAGTTAAGAACTGGAATGACAGCTCTTGAAATTGCTAATGCAGTATCAAATATGGATTCACTTACCGGTGTTCGTGCTTCAGCAGTAACAAATGCTCGAATAACAGTATCACCAAGCGATAATACTGATGATAAGCATGTGATTGCATTTGATTTGCAGGGTATGAATACAACTACACCAGTAAAAATTTCAGCAACCATAGGATTTGGTACAGGTGACGAAGTTCATTCAGCAGACCTCTCTGATCTAAGAGATAAAATTAATGGTTTCACAGGCACAACAGGAATTTATGCAAAACTTTCATCAGACAAAAGCTATATTGATATAAAATCACCAGATGGATATGATGTTGTAATTGACAATGTGGATATGCCAACTGACACCGGCACAACGTTAACCCAAGCACTTGTTAACGCGAGTGGAGCAAATACGAGTGATACAATTACCTCAGCATTAGCTCATGGATTTCAAGTAGGTGACATGATTAAGCTAACGGATGTCCATGGTGAAACAGGACTTGTTGGAATAGATATGGAAACAACCTATTTTGTCAAAACTGCTCCAACATCTACAACCTTTACTTTAGCAACAGGTTCGCCAGATGGAACAACTGTTGATATTACAACAACCAACAACGGTCATTTAGAATTTACTAAATTAGAAAAAACACTTAACCTTCAGACACTTGACAGAGACCTTAATGTAAAAGGTGGCAAAGTAAAGTTAATGGATAAAGACATTGAATTACAAGGCTCTGGAGTTGGTGCTGTTATGACATCAGTAGCGTCAAGTGCATCAAATGCAAATATTACCTGCAGCAATGACCATAGGTTGCAAGTTGGAGATGTTGTAAAATATACTGTAGGAAGTGTAGTTATTGCTGGATTGACAGATGGTGAATTCTACAAAGTTAAGGCTACATCATCTGATACAGTTTTTACATTAGAGAATTTAGATGGAACCGATCCTACTTATGGTGGCTCTGGAACTGGTGGCACATTTACTAAAGTAGTATCAAATGAAAATTCATTGCGACTAACAGGTGAAGTTCAATTTGAATCTGCTTATACATTTACTGTTGTTCCAGCAGTTCAGGACTCTTTATTCAGAGCAGCACCACCTGCAGCAAACTTAAATAAAGTTTCAGATCTTGATGTTTTAACAGTTGAAAAGTCACATAAATTTCTTACAGCTCTTGATGGAGCTATTAAAAGAATTGACGCAGAACGTGGTGACCTTGGTGCGACAATGAATAGAATGCAACATACAATTGATAATTTATCAAATGTAATTGTTGGGACTAAATCAGCACGTGGCAGAATTGAAGATGCAGACATGGCTGCAGAAACTGCTAATCTAGCAAAAAATCAAATTCTCCAGCAAGCAGCAACCGCAATGCTTGGTCAAGCAAACCAATCAATGCAAACAATTCTTACACTTCTAAGATAACAAGTAATTTTAATTTTAGTTCAGAGCCTTTTTGAGGTTTGAATAGTATAAAGGCTAAGTGAATGGAAAATAATTTTGTTGTTAATAAATTAAAAAATGACAATAACTTAATTTCTTTTCACAATCAGGCCGATATATACAATAACAAAGGTCTTGACTTTTTTCAAAATAATGATTTTGGGAATGCACTAATCTGCTTTTTCCAAGCTTTGACCCATGATAAGAATTATGCTCATGCATATTCCAATATAGGTAATATTCTCATTCAAAAAGGTGAATTTGAAGAAGCTATTAGTATGTATCAAAAAGCAATAAATATTGATAATCAGAATAGCTTATATCATTTCAATCTCGGAATAGCTTATTCAAATGTTAATAATAATAAAGCATCTGCTAAAGAATATAAAAGAAGCTTAAAATTAGATCCAGGTAACTTAAAAGCTTATAAATTTCTCGGAAATTGTTACATCAAATTAAAAGATTTCAAAAAAGCTATCGATACCTACCGAAAATGGTCAGAATTAGATCCCCAAAACCCAGAACCAAATTTTATTCTCGGGCAAATACATGTGAGAAATGGACGCTTTAATTTAGGATGGAAATTATACGAATACGGATTGAAGAATAATATAAGAAAACCTTTAAGTGGCTTTTATCACGAAAAAAAGGAAATATGGGATGGAAAACCATTTAACGGGTCACTTCTCGTTTACGGTGAACAAGGTCTTGGAGATCAAATAAACTTTGGAACTTTACTTTTTGAACTCCTAAAAATTCAAAAGAACGTTTGTGTAAAAGTAAATAAAAAATTAGTTGATTTATTTACTTGTACTTTTCCAACAATGAGAGTTTTCAGCGAGGAAGAAGAAATTCCGCAAAATGTTTACGATAAATATATTGCTCTTGGAAGCCTAAATAAATTCTTAAAAAAACATACAAATGATTATCTTAATTCAAAATTTTATCCATTAAAAGTACATGGCAATAGATACCTCGAGATTAATAATTTTTTTTCTAAACTAAATGGTTTTAATATAGGAATATCCTGGCACTCTTTTTCTAGTAAAACAGGCAAAGACAGATGCTTGAAAACACATGAATTAGCTAAAATTGTTAGTGTTCAAAATATTAATTTTTTCAATATCCAGTATGGAAATGTACATAATCAGGTCAAAGAAGTTAATTTTACTTCAGGTAAAGAGATTTTGAGAGTGCCTTTCGTTGATTTGACTAATGATATTTCATCAGTAGCTGACATTATTAATAATTGTGACTTAATAATTTCTGTAGACAATACAACAGCACATTTAGCTGCTGCTTTAGGTAAACCTGTTTGGTTATTATTGCCTTTTAATGCTGACTTTAGATGGATGGAAGATATTACAACATCTCTCTGGTATAAAAATGTCACTTTAATTAGACAACAAAAAGAGCATGATTGGTCTAATGAAATTGAAATAATTTACAACTCACTAAATAGCTCAAATATAGACAAAAAATAATTTTCAGAAGGTTTAAATGCACGATATTATTCTATCTCTTGATCAATTAATGACCAGTTCCATTCAAGCAAATAAATATGGAAATAAAACTCAAGCATTAAAATATTTTAAAAAATTTGAGGATAAAAAAAATGAAGCCATAGAATTGGCTAAACAGGCTGCTAAAGATGGTAATGTCAAATTAGTTGATGAAATACTTGGATGCTTAAACAAGTTAAAAAATTATTACAAAACTAATTTACCTGTTGAAACAAAAGAAGAAAATAAACATAGATTAGAAGAAATATTTGCAATCTATAATCAAGGAAATTTTGAAAAAACCATTTCAATTATTAAGAGCCAACTAGAAAAAAATAATCAAAATCCCAATTTATATAACTTATTAGCTTTAAGTTTTTTTAATATCGGAAAGTTAGATCACTCAATTAAATCTTTCCATGAAGGATTAAATAGTTTTCCAAATAATTTTCATTTAAATAATAATATTAGTGTTGTTTATAAAGAAATAAAAGATTTTGATAAAGCTTTACTCTATGGTTTAAGAGCTTTTAAGATTGATCCCAATTCTGATGAAGCATCTACCAATTTAGGTAATATTTTCTTCGAAACTGAGAACTACGATAAATCTTTATTGTACTTTAAAAAGTCAATTTCACTTAACCCACATAATTCAACCACAATTTACAACTTCGCAGTCTGCAACTTAAAATTAAATAATTACAAACTTGCTGATGAAGCTATTAATCTAGCTTTAAGACATCAACCAGATAATCATGAATTTTTGAATGTTAAAGGACAAATTTTAAGAGAAATGGGAAGACATGATGCATCTGAAGAGTTTTTTTACAAGGCTTTGGATTTAAATTCTAACTCAGTTTTGACCTTGAATAATTTAGGAATTTTATTACAAGACAAAGTCAAATATAAAGAATCATTAGTTATATTCAAAAAAGCATTAAGTATAGAACCTAATAATATTAATTTTCTATGTAATATTGCCAATTCTTATTTACACCTTGGAAGTAATAAAAAAGCAATTGAATACCTTGATAAATGTTTAATAGTTAACCCAAATTTTGATAAGGCTTTTTCATTAAAAGGGATAATTTATGCTCATTTAGGACAGAAAGAAAAGTCAGTAAAGAGTTTTAAAAATGCAATTAAAATTAATAACTTTAACGCCGATGCATATAGGCAATTATCAAGACTTCAAAATTTTAAGACAGGTGACCCTCTCATAAAACAAATGGAACAAGTTTATGATAATAAGTTTTTAATACCAGAAGAGAGAGCAATAATGTCTTTTGCATTAGGAAAAGGTTATGAGGATCTTAAAGAATATTCAAAAAGTTTTAATTTTTATAAAAATGGTAATGATTTTTATAAAAACAAATACAGACCTCAAATCATACCAGAAGAAGTTTTTTTTAAAAATTTAGCTAAAACAAGTATTAATATTGATACGAATAAAAAGTTACTAAAATATAATTTAAAACCTATTTTTGTTTTAGGCTTACCAAGATCTGGAACATCTCTTATTGAACAGATACTATCATCTCATTCTAAAGTAGAAGGGATGGGAGAATTAAATTCACTTAGTAAATTTATTGAAAGTAATCTAATTACATATAAAGAAGGGTTTTCTCCAATTATTAAAAAATTTAATAAGGAAGAACAAATAAATTTATCCAATTTTTATATGGATTCAGTTAAAACTATTGATAGCAGCGCAAAATATTTTGTTGATAAAATGCCACATAATTTTAGATGGATAAGTTATATTTTAAATTCTTACTTTTCAGCAAAAGTAATTCTGGTTGAAAGAAATCCCATGGACAATTGTTTTTCCTTATTCAAAATGCTATTTTCTTCAAGACAACAACATTCATATTCATTTGATCTTGAAGTACTAGGAAAATATTATTTGATATATAAGGACTTAGTTAACCATTGGAAAGAAATGTATAAAAATAATATCTATACTTGCAAATATGAAAAACTTATTTCAGATCCAGAGACTGAAATAAAAAAATTATTAGATTTCTGTAACATTAAATGGGAAGATAAAATAATGAGATTTTATGAGACAAAAAGGTCAGTTAATACTGCTAGTCATACTCAAGTAAGACAAAAATTGTATTCTAGCTCTATTGGTTCATGGAAAAACTATGAAAATGAATTACAGCCTCTGAAGAAAATTATTAACTAAATCAAAAAAGTTTATTTTTACAAATTTCAATTAATTTCAAAATTTCCTTGTCCCATGACATTGTCTTTCTTAAAATATAGGTTTTTGGATACCAAAGACTATTAGTACTATTATCAAACCATCTCCAGTCACTTACTTCAGGGATTAGTGCCACAGTATCTTTTTTAAGTAAGCTTGATAAATGAAGTGTTGAATTATCTATTGAGATAACCATATCGCAAGCTAAAATTTTTTCAGCTAGTCCTTCAATATTATTTTTATTATCAGTGTTATCTTCAACAAAAAGACATTTTTTAATTTTTTTAGAAACGCGATCAATTTCCGTTTTAAAATCGCCATATTGAAGGTTAATAAAATTTGCATCTAAATTTGTAAAGAGGGGGGCAAATTGTTTTAATTTAATATTTCTCTTTGGTCCAAGCTGTTTATTATTAGTATGCCAAGAAATGCCAATAGTGACTTTATTATTATTAATTAATAATTTTAATTTATTTCTCTTACTTTTGTTCTCGGTAAAATTAAAATTAGTTGCTCTAGCAAAATCACTTTCTCTTTTTAGAAAATATTTACAAAGAGATCCAATAGGAAGATAAGATTCGTATTTTTTTTCTATTGCCTCATCAAATGTTGTTATAAATTCATGTTTTATGTCAGATATACGAAATAAATTCTTTAGTCTTTCATCCAGTAAAAGTCCTAATCTATACTTTTTTGAATCTAAATTTTTCAAAAGCGATGAAAACATTAATTCATCACCTAAACCCTGCTCACCTACAATTAAAATTGAGTTAAAATTTAAATTTGGCTCCCATTTTGGAAGTATGCTAAGAGCTTTTTTTTCTACTCTAAGTTTCCTTTCCCCAAGTTCAATACCTATTTCGTATCTGTCCCAACCAGCATCAAAACATTTTTCTTTTAAATTTATTATTCCAAGGTTATATTTTGCTTTTTTAGAAGACAACCTGCTTAATATTTTCTTGGATTTTTCTAAAAATCCTAGTTGATACAAATTTGATGCTATATTTAATTCTACATCATGTCTCTTTTCATTTAAATTTGAAATTTTAGTGTATTCTGACAAAGATTTTTCAAAATCTCCTTTTAAAAAAAAGATTTTACCAAAAAGGTCAATAACTTTATAAGAATTAGGTTCGATTTTCTTAGCTTTCTTGGCATAAATCAATGAGTTTTCAAATTCTTCATTTTCATAGAATATCTTTGATATTTCTATTATTGTTTTTACACAAAGAGGTCTAATTTTATGCGAATGGAGATAGTGTTTCATTGCAATTTTTGGTTTTTTTGCATCTCTAAATAAATTTGCTAAATTAAAATAATTATCAAATTCATTTGGAAATAAATCACATAAAATTTGGAAGTATTTTATAGCTTGAGAAAATTTTTTCTGTTTAGCCAATGAAACAGCAAGCAAATTACATAACCACGGATCAGTAAACCCCTTACTTAAAAGATAAGTGGCATCTTGTTCAACGTTGTAATAATTACCAGAGTTATAAGTGTTTAAAATTTTATTTTTAAAGTTTTGGCTTACAAGCATTTTTAGTCACTATTCTGAGCTTCCATGAAGTTATCTAGGTATTCACCAGTAGATTTAAAGCTATTTACAACAGATTCCATTGCTCCATACTGTTCTTTATATCTATCACGCAATTTTTCAATATCTTTATCTAATTCAATCAAGTCTTCATTGTATTCATTTAATTCTTGGTTAAGTGTGTTTGTTCTTGTAGACAATGATCCTGAGTTTGAAAGTATAGAGTTGAGATATTTTGTAATAGTTGAAACATAACTATTACCTATTGAAATATATGCATCTGAACCTGGAGCAACAACTCCAAGACTAAGTCCAAAAGCATCACCAGATAAAGTTCTAAATCCCGTTGATGTTTGCTCAATTGAAGATCCTGCAAGTGTGGCACCAGTAACATCTCCAGTCCCTGAAACAACTGTACCGCCCTCAATTCCAAGAAAATTATTCAATCCGCTGTCAATTGAATTTATAACAATGTTACTTTCTGAACCATATTTTTTAGAAGTAATCACATACTTTCCATTTAAGTAAGACACTGTTACACCCTCACCTTTAACAGCCAGAATGTTATCTGCATTTATTGCAGTTTCAAGTGCATTTGCTAAAGATGAAGTTGTAGAAAATGGACCGCCAGTGACGTTTATTGTATTTGATGTTACTCCATTTAATGTTATTGAAAGACTTTGGCTGCCATTTGATGGTGTATAGTTTGAAGCTGTAATATCTGTAGATGGGGAGCTACCAGTGAGTGTTGCTTGAGTTCCAATATCAAAAAAGTAATATCCAGGTTTATAATTTGAGCCTGTTAAAAATGGTGATATAAAAGATGAAGTGCTATGCAGTCTATCTGAAAAAAGTGCTGTTAAAGCTTGAGGGTCTTCTTTAAATGCTAAGTCAAACATTCTTTCATTAAGTTTAAGCCCGCCAGTTTTAGTAGTTGAAACTCCTAAATTAGCCAAATAAATAGGTTTTTCCCCGTAACCAAAAATTGGTTCAGTAGTTAATTTTCCTAACCTATCAGAGATTGCACGAATTGATGAATCACCGGCAAGAGCTCCCTTTTTTCCACCGTTCAAACCTCTTTCAGTAAGTTCACTTAGTTGACTTGCAAGATTATTAACTTCTTCTACTAAACTCTCTAAAGCTGAGAGCACTTTATCTTTTGAAGTGGAAACTGATACAATAGCAGGAGAGGAGGTAGTATTAACTAATGATAGGGTTGCTCCATCTATAACATCAACAATTTCATTATTGCTTCTTGAAATTGAAACACCATCAACTGTAAATGAAGCATTTTGTGCGTTTGCTGTCTCTGTGTTTGTTCTTAAAAAAGTATCATTTGAACTTCCATTACCTCCACCATATGTAATTGTATTCCCATTGCTATCATTTAAAGTAAATGACGTGGTAGATGGAACAGATGCAATTTTATACGATGTGAGAGAAGAAAGTCCATTTAAAGCTGTACCACCAGCTAAGTACTGAACAGTATCACCAACTTTTAAGCCATGTGCAGATGTTGAATTTAATACCGCTCCTGATGAACTTGATATAGCCGAAGTATTTGATGTATATGTAGTATGTTCTATAGATTTCAAACCCGAGTTTGAACCCTCAGTTATATCTATTTTAAATGCATTTGATAAACCAGTATTAGATCTTAGAACTAAAGCATAATCTGAAGTATCTTTTTTTACAATAGATGCAGTTACTCCAAGATTACCAAGATTTATTTTATCCTTAATATCAGTTAACGAATAAGCCGAGTTAGAAATACTCACTGTTTTTTGAGAATAAGACGTATCAGCTGTAAATACCCCATTGGACCACGTACCCTTTTGAAAAACAATATCACCATCACCAACAAGAGCACTACTTGAAGCAAAACCATCAAAAACAAGGGTCTGTGACGATGCGAGTTTAGAAACATTTATTGAGCTTGTAATCTCTTTAACAGAAGCAGGATCTGTAACGGTTAATGCAACGGAAGTACTAGTACTGGAACCCTCAAAAACATTTGTTCCTTCCATAGCATCAATTATTTTTGTTGATTCTGATATAGATTTTTTCAATTCAGCGATTGCAGAAATAGAAATTTCATTTTTCTCTATTTTATCATTAATTTTTTTCTCTTTTGGAGCTCTTTCTGCTGTAATGAGGTTTTTAATTAATTCAGTCGTATTTAATCCACTTCCGACGTTTAATGCACTAAAGACATCAGTTTCTGACATTTTGTAATTATCCAAATAAATTATTTACATAATAATTTGCAAAAAAAATGCCAAAAATATCATATTTTATATGCACAGGCATAGATATTGCAGAAAAATTTTAAGGAGTTAAAATATGTTTAATCTATCGCCTCAATATAATTTGCTTTTAGATCAATATAGTTACATGGCAGAAAACGGATACCATAGAACTGATGGTCAATTTGTAAAAAATGTATATTCAGATGCTGAGCCTTTGAAGTTTTCAGAGAGCATAAAGGAAATTGTTAAGTGTTTTAATTCAAAAAATGCTTTAGATTATGGTTCAGGTGGAACTAATTTAAACACTAAAATACTAAAAGAAGATATTAAGTTTATTGACTTCATAGGTCTAAAAAAAATTTATTCTTATGAGCCTGCTAGAAAAAAAGGCAACCCTAAAAAATGTGATTTGGTTTTATGCTTTGATGTTCTTGAACATATCTTTATTAATGATATTCCGTGGGTTTTAAAAGAATTATTTGCAAATGCAAAACAATGTGTAATCATAAATGTTGCTTGCTATAAAGCTGCTGCACTTTTACCTAATGGAGAAAATGCACACATAACAGTAAGACCTCCCCATTGGTGGTTAGGACAAATCGAGTGTATAAGCACATTGTATCCTGAAGTTTATTGGGCACTTTTTACTTCTCAAGGTCATCAGAATTTTGATTTTCTTGGTGTGCATAGAATGAAAGACAAAATAGATAGCAAAAAATTTGTCCAGTAAAAAAAATATTAAAAATTCTTAAAAGTTTTATACAAATCTCCGTTACTATATATGAGACTATTTCGCTGACCTCATAGTCCCTCCATATATTAATGGAGGGACTTTCACTTTATATTGTAATATGATTAGGCATAAATATTGCACATATCTATTGGTAAAACTTAGATGTGTGAAAAATGTTAATAGATAGAAAACTATCAACAGCTGAAAAACTCAGAAAAATCGGAAATTTTGAACAAGCAATTATTATTTATGAAGAAATTCTCTCTAAATTCCCATTAAATAAACGTGCTCAATTAGGGAAATCTTCTTGCATAAAATATGCACCTCAAATGGAGTTGGATTTTGTCATAAACTTATTTGATAAAAAATTATATAATGAAGCTGAGAGCGAAATTCAGAATTTGATAGTTAAATATAAAAATGATGAGAATTTATATAATATTTATGGTGCTATCTTATCTAGACTACAAATATTTGACAAAGCAAAAGAGAAATATCAAAAAGCATTAGAATTGAACCCTAGATTCCCTGAAGCTCTCAATAATCTTGCGGAATTAATGAACCAAACTAAAGAATTTAATGAAGCAAAGCAATTATGCGAAGAGGCCATAAAACTTAATAAGAATTATGCAGAGGCTTACAATAATTTAGGTAATTCATATCTAAACCTAGGATCTTACAAGGAAGCAAATACTTTTTATGAAAAATCTTTATTCCTTAACAATCCTAACAAATATAGCGTTTTAAATAATTTAGGATTAGTGAATGCTTTTCTAAATAATTTTAAAGTTTCCAATAAATATTTAATTCAGGCAACTAATTTGATCCCAAAAGAAATTGAAGCAGTTAATACATTAGCTTCAATAGCAATTTATCAAGATAAAGCGGATTATAGTAATATTTCTGATCATTTAATAAAAAATTTAGATTTTTATGACACAAAAAGTAAAATCTTCATTTTAACTTACTTAAGCATCCTCTTTTATATTGAAGGTGAAATAGAGAAATCAAAAAATTATAACAAGAATCTAATAAATAGATTAAATGAATTCTTAGAAAACAGAAGAATTTTTGAACCTAAGGATTTAAATTTTGTAAAGGCTTATAGTTCTTTTTTGCGTTCTTTAAATAAAATGGCTGCCCAAGAAAGCTTAACTAATAATTTATCAAATAAAAATATAATTTATCATTTAGGTGAGAGCCATTGCCTATCCTTTGCTCATAGAAACATTCAAATCAATGATAAAAAATTTAGAATTAAACCTTTAATAACTGTAGGAGCTAAAGCCTGGCATCTCACAGACAAAAGACATAATAAGCAAAAACCTTTTTTCATTTCGCAATTGAAAAAGGTTCCTTACAATTCAAAGGTATTTATATCTATTGGCGAAATAGATACCAGAATTAGTGAAGGTATTATTACATTCCATCAGAAATCAAAAAAAGATTTAAATGAAATAATTAAAGAAACTGTATATGGTTATGTGAGTTTTATTGAAAGCTTTTTAGAGAGTAAACAAATAGAAAAATTCTATTTTAGTGTTCATGCCCCTTATCAAATTCGAGAAAATAAAGACTATAACTCTGAACTTGAACTGAGAAGAATAGAAGTTATCAAGACTTTCAATAATTATTTAGAAAAATATACTAAAGAGTTTAATTCTAAATTTATAGACACCTTTAGCTTTACATGTAATGAAAAAGGCGAGTCCAACAAGAAATATATGATTGATCCAACACATCTTTCACCAAAAGCTCTACCAATCATTGAAACAAAGATTAATAATCTTTAGTTTGTTGTTTGGCATAAATATTGCTCAATATAAATGTTCCTAGAGGTCAGCGAAAATAGCTAGGAACAATCTCCGATGGCGGTCTTGTCTTTAGTGGCAAGGCCGCTTTTTTAACATTATATCTAACTAGATTAATTTTATAAAACAGTTATTAATTTGAAGTAATTGTCAATACAAACTTAAGCACCTATACGATATATCTAGGCAATTATATGATATTTTTAATACTATTTTTTCAAGTCTTAAACTTTGGCATGACTATTGCAAATCATAAGTAGTTCCTAGAGGTCAGCGAAATAGCTAGGAACAATCTCCGATGGCGGTCTTGTTGATTTAACTCTTCAAGACCGCTAATTTTTTTAATTTCATACTTTGGCATGACTATTGCAAATTATTAGTCAGTTCCTAGAGGTCTGCGAAAATAGCTAGGAACAATCTCCGATGGCGGTCTTGTTGATTTAACTCTTCAAGACCGCTAATTTTTTGAGTTTAATTTTATGCTAATAAATTAACTTTTTTAGTAAATCTTGGTTCTTCAACAGACCAACTTGATATTCTTGAATATTTCGTTTGCGCAACATTATGAGTATACATAGGAGATGATAAAGATTTAGCCATAAGAAATGTTTCAGATGTAACAGCTGAAGGTGCTCCATCAGGGTGAGAAATTCTATTCATAGAATATCTTTTCAAGTCCAAATTAGTTTTAGTGACTGCGCCAGGGTTAAAAACTCCAACAGAAGTTTGTCTTTCACTTGGCATTAAATTTGCACTAATTCCAAGAAGTTGAGTGTTAGTTTGAGACAAATTGTTTCTAACATTAACGTTTCGGCTAATATTTGAGTTAGAAATATTGTTCAAAATTGGATTATCCATTTTAGATTCTTAGCTTAAATATAAGTAAATATCAAGTTTAAAGACGAGGTAAATGGTATCATGTCATATAATGTAGCTTCTGAAGCTTATAAACAAGCAGAAAATCTTGGGTTAGCAGAAGTAACTAATCCCCATGAAGTTGTCCAGAAATTATTTAATGAACTTATAAAATCTATGAGTTTATTTGAAGAATCATTTAAGGATAAAACCCATTCCGAAACAAGGTCATCAAGCTTTGCACGATCTTTAACGATAATTTATTCATTACAATCTAGCTTAGACTTCGAAAAAGGTGGTGAAATTTCTACCAATTTATTTCGAATCTACGAGTATTCAAGACAACAATTAATTTCAGATTTAAAAAATGCAAAAGCTGAAGGT
Source organism: uncultured SAR116 cluster alpha proteobacterium (assembly GCA_902522415.1). Lineage (GTDB taxonomy): Bacteria > Pseudomonadota > Alphaproteobacteria > Puniceispirillales. Next base: position 36,512 of record CABYVI010000003.1, read on the forward strand.
GTGACAAATGCTATTCACATAATTAAAGAAATTGCTGGTGCATGGGATCAAATAGCAGATGAGGTAAAAAAATGAAAAATGAATATAATATAATTCTCGACCAATTAATGGAAAAAATATCAAAAGCAGTTGCTGAAGAACAATATGCAGAGGTTATTATTTACAATGAAGAACTCTGTACTGCGGTTATGGAAATGACTGATAGTTGCTCAGAAGAAGACAAAGAAAGCTTATATAATCTAATTTCTGACGCAAGAGACGAAATTGATGGTTTAAAAGACCAAATTATTGCAAGACAGAATAAATTATCAGCTGATACAAATAAATCTAATAAAGCTAAGATAAATTATAACGTCGCTTAAAAAATTAATGATTAATTGAGAGTTTTTTCATTTTCTCAATTAATGTTGTTCTGTTTAGCCTTAAGCATTCAGATGCTTTTGTGATATGACCACTATTTTTTTCAATTGCAGCTTTGATTAAAACTTCCTCTACATCTATTAAGTGCCTTCTTATATCAATGCTGTCATAGTATAAAAACCAATCACTATAGTGAGAAGGGTCAGGTAATGGAGGACTGTTTTCATTTTCTGCATCTTCCTCAATTTCAAAAGATATATTTGAAGTTGCTTCCCACATAGCATCTTTTTCAATTTGAGGATCAGGCACTTTAAGCCTGAGAAGATTTTCTAATACATTTTTACCATTAATTTTTTTATTAGGAAATAAAACTGCAGCCCTTTCAACAACATTTCTAAGTTCTCTGATGTTTCCAGGCCAATTATATCTTCCCAATTCTCTAAAAGCAGTATCATCAAATTCAGGAATATTATCCCCCTGTTTTCTTAATTCTGACAACATAAATTCAACAATTACAGGTATATCAACAATCCTTTCTGCAAGACTAGGCACAATGATTGGAAAAACATTTATTCTAAAAAATAAATCTGCTCTAAATTTTCCTTCATCTACATATTTATCAATATTCTGATGTGTGGCACAAATTAACCTTAAATCAATTTTAATTTCTTTATCACCACCCACTCTTTGGATAGTTTTGTTTTCAAGTGCCCTTAGTAATTTACTCTGCAGTGAAAGAGGCATGTCTCCAATTTCATCTAAAAATAATGTTCCACCACTTGATTGCTCAAAGCGCCCTGCCCGCGATTTATCAGCGCCTGTGAAGGCACCTTTCTCATGTCCAAATAACTCACTTTCAAGAAGTTCTGTTGGAATTGCTGCGCAATTTACTGAAATCAATGGTCCTTTTTTTCCAGACGCTTCGTGAATACCTTTTGCAACAAGTTCTTTGCCTGACCCAGTTGGACCTAAAATTAATGCTGAACTTCCTGTTGGCGCCACTACAGACATCAGACGTTTCAACTCACTTGCAGGTGCTGAAATTCCTGAGATAAGCTTGTTTATTGATAATGGTATTAAATTTGGATCTTTATTTAGCTTTGTCATAAATTTGTCATTACTTAACAATATAAGTATATCATGTCAGAATATTGACTTATTTTGCAAATGAAAAATTTTTATTGTTATTTTTCAATGGTTTAGATGCCTACTATACTATTTTCAAAATTTTGGAACGCCATTTGCCTTTATACATTCGCTAAGTGAATGAAGTTTCACCAAAGTATAAAAATTAGGCGGGGAGGCCTTTGAAATGAAAAATGTAGGTATCATTAAAGAGAATTTTGATCTTGCACATAAATTGACTAAATTACTTAATACAAAACAAATGAATATAGTTGAGCTTCCACTATATAATTCTGTTCAGATTAATAGCTTAGTTCTAAGTGCTGCAAAAGAGATTGAGATGGGCGGCCAGCAAGCTGTAATCGAATTTTCAAGAAATACCAAAGCTGATCAGATAATGATAATCGAAGAAAAAGCAAAAACTTACAAAACTGAAGTGAATTTCGGTGGAAAATTAATCAAAATTAGCATCCCTGAAAAAGAAGATACTCATGACTGGATATTGGAGATATCCGCACAAATGCTCGCTACTAAAGAGTTAGTGATGGCAAACGATATTAGAAGTAGAGAACTTTTAGCTTTAGCAAAAAAGGTTGCAACTACAAATGTTACTGTTTTTATCAATGGTCCTACAGGAACTGGTAAAGAAGTAATTTCAAATTTCATTCATAATAATAGTTCAAGATCAGAATTTCCTTTTGTGGCAGTCAACTGTGCAGCTATTCCAGAGAACATGCTTGAAGCAATTTTATTTGGACATGAAAAGGGTTCATTTACTGGAGCCTCTCAGGCCAATAAAGGTATTTTCCGAGCTGCAGATGGAGGCACTCTTTTGTTAGATGAAATTTCTGAAATGCCACTTTCACTTCAGTCAAAGCTTTTAAGAGTACTACAGGAGAGAAAAGTAACACCAATTGGTGGATCAAAAGATGTTCAAGTAGATGTACGAGTTGTTGCGACAACTAATCGAGATATGCTTTCAGAAATAAAAAAAGGAACATTCAGAGAAGACTTATACTATAGGCTTAATGTTTTTCCTCTAAGAACTTTAGCACTTAAAGAGAGACCAGATGATATATTACCTATAAGTGCTGCATTACTTAAAAAACATACAAGTGAAGACAAATCTCTACCACTTTTAACAGCTAAAGCATTAGATGTTTTGAAAAATCATTCATGGCCTGGGAATGTAAGAGAATTAGAGAATGTATTACAAAGAGCAATGGTAATTTGTAATGAAGATATAATAACTGAAAATGACATAATGATTGATAATTCGGCAATTAGTACAGAGAGGAACCTTGCTGATAGAATTCAATCTGGAAATATGGTTGCTACTGCATAAGGAGTTTAATATGACGAATATTGGAATAAAACCTTCTCAATTAACAGATATAAGATCTGCATTACTAGAGGCTTCAAAGAGTAATACTCTAGAACCAAATGCTAATGAAAATTTTGGCAATAAAATTAAAGACGCTCTCGATAGTGTTGCCAATGCACAAGAGAGTTCAAAGGTTCTAGCCCAAAATTATGAATTAGGTAAAGAACACGATTTGACTAAAGTTATGGTTAGTCAAAATATATCCTCACTAGCATTTCAAATGACATTAAATGTCAGAAACAAAATGTTAAATGCATATAAAGATATTATGAATATGCCTGTTTAGTAATGTTTAATATGAATATAAATAGAATAAGAGAAAAAAATGGCTGAAACTACCGCAAATGAAATTCAAAGTGATTTAACAACTACTTCAACTAGCACTGGTGTCATGGCTAGAACTGGAGGGGCAATTTCTGAATTAAGGAGAATGGCAAGCCAACCTGCGGTTCAAAGAGCTATGCCAGCCGCTGCGGCTATACTAGTTGCTTTTATAGGTTTAGTTGCTTATTTAATATTACAACAGCCAAGCAGAACTACTTTGTATGCTTCTCTTCCTGAGTCAGAAAAATCAAAAATACTAGATGCATTAACTAATTCAGGTATTGACGCTACTATCGACCCTACTACTGGTGATGTTATGGTGCCAGTTCCTGATTATCATGAATCAAAGATGAAATTAGCTGCGCAAGGATTACCAACAAGTGTGCCAGGCGGCTATGATTCTCTTGGTGAAATTCAAATGGGAACAAGTAGAGCTGTTGAAAGTATGCGACTTAAAGAGAGCCAAGAAATTGAATTAGCCAGATCTATTTCTGAGATAGATTACGTTACTGCATCAAGAGTTCACTTAGCAATTCCTGAAAAATCAGTTTTTGTTAGGGATACAGCACCCGTTACAGCATCTGTATTTGTTCAACTTCTTGAAGGACGTGCACTTGGTGCTTCCCAAGTAAAAGCTATAACTCACTTAGTATCTTCATCAGTGCCTGGTTTAAATGAGGAAAATGTTACGATTGTAGATCAATATGGGAAACTTTTATCAAATCCTATTGATGATCCAGAATCAATTTTATCAAATTCTCAATTGCAGCACAGAGTTAGATTAGAAAATATTTATCGTAGTAGGGTTATTTCTATAATTACTCCAATTGTAGGTGCTGGAAATGTGTCTGCACAGATTAATCTTGAATTGGATTTTACCTTATCAGAAGAAACCGAAGAAATTGTAGATCCAGAGCAAAGTGTTTTACGTAGTGAACAAAATACATTGGATACTACAACTGACGGCAAAGCAAAAGGGATACCTGGAGCATTATCAAACACACCTCCCATGGCTGCAGAATTAAAAAATTCTCCTGCAGCTGCTACTGCTGGTCAAAGTGTTTTAAGCTCCTCCTCAAGTAACGTAAGAAACTATGAAATTAGTAGAAAAGTATTAACAAAGAAAAACCCATCCGGAGGCATTACTAAAATTCAGGCTGCCGTTTTAGTAAGAGAAACGACTAGCTTAAATGAAGATGGTGTAGAAGTATCATCTATATCCGATGCAACCAAGGAAAGAATTACTTTGTTAGTAAAAGATGTGATTGGTTTCAACGAAGATAGAGGTGACAGCTTAACTGTATCAAGCAGTCCTTTTGTTGCTACAATAGAAGGCGTAAATTTACCTTGGTATGAATTGGATTGGATACAAAAGGGTTTAACGCAAGCTATAATGGTAATTTTATTAGGCATTGTGACTTTTGGGGTATTAAGACCTCTTGTTAATAGAATTATAGTACCGATTGATGCTGGTCGTCCAGGAGAGCCTATCAGTGGGACTGATGACGATGAAGTGGACCTAGATAAAGTTACTGTTCAAGAAGGTGAGACTTTAGAAGATATTAAAGCAAAACTAAAACCAAAGAAACAAACTATTTCAGCTGAAATGCTTGATACAGCAAATACATATGATGATAAAGTTGCTGTAATAAGAATGATAGTAAGTGATGAAGCTGGAAGAGTATCAAATGTGTTTAGAACAATGATGAAGAAAGATATAGAAATATAATTTCAAGTTAAATTAATTAAAAATTTAGACTAATATAATTTATAACGGAGTAAAAGATGGCAGAAGCAGTTGAGAACAATGAAGAACAGGATGAATATTCCAAACTTACTGGTACTCAAAAATGTGCTATACTAATGATGCTTCTTGGTGAAGAAGAAGCCTCGGAGATACTAAGAAACTTAGGCCCTAAAGAAGTACAGCATTTAGGATCAGCTATGTACTCTGTTCAAGGCCTAGATCAAGTTACTGTTAATCGTGTTCTAGATGAATTTTTATCTATCATTAAAGCTCAAACAAGCTTGGGATTAGGTGCAGGCAATTATATCAAGAATGTCTTAACTAAAGCTTTAGGTGATGATAAAGCGCAGTCTGTATTAAGTAGAATAACTCCCGTAAGCAGTGACAGGCCTATTGAAATACTTGATTGGATGGATGCTAGATCAATAGCTGAATTAATCTCTGATGAGCACCCACAAATTATATCTTTAGTAATTTCATATTTAGAATTTGGTTTAGCGGCAGATGTTTTAGGACTTCTACCACATAATTTACAACCTGATATTATTAAACGAATTGCAACTCTTCAAACTGTTCAACCCGATGCGTTGGCAGAGTTAGAGAGGGTTATGCAAAGAAAGTTTAAAGATAATACATCTTTAAGAGCATCACAAGTTGGAGGTGTTAAAGCCGCTGCTAAGATCATGAATTTCACCAAGCAACAGATGGAAACTAGAATAATGAAATCTCTCAATAGAGAAGATAAAAATCTTATGCAACAAATTCAAGATAGTATGTTTGTCTTTGATAATCTAATTATGGCTGACGATAAATCATTACAAACACTTCTCAGAAACGTTGACAATGAAATGCTAATTTTATCACTTAAAGGAGCAGATGAACCTTTAAGAGAGAAGATTTTTTCATGTATGTCAACAAGGGCTGCAGCGAATATTCAAGACGAAATGGGTGCTATGGGTCCAGTAAGACTTACTGAAGTTCAAGAAGCACAAAAGCAAATAATTTCTGTTGCAAGAAGATTATCTGATGAAGGCACAATTGTGTTGGCAGGCAGAGGTGGCGATGATTTTGTTTAAATCAAAAAAATGAAATATTCAGTAAAGTAATTAATTTTCATGGAAAAAGCAGAAAACATCAAAAAGCTTGATACTTACGAACCTCAAGTATTAAGAAAAGCAGAAATTACAAGAATTTTGGATTCTGTAAAAAATGCGTCTTTTAATCCAAAAGAAACAAATAACTCTCCAGAAAATACTTCATTTAAAAAGAGAACCTTATTAGATATTGCTTTAGAATCGTCTAGTTCAAAAAATTCCTCAGACGGTAATGTATCTAGTGGGGATGAAGTGAAAAGTGAAGAAAAACTTGAAGAAGATAAAACTAAATCTGACCAAAACCTTGAAACAGAAAAAAAATTGTCAAATGAAAATTATGTTAATGACACAAGTGAAGATAATTTTAACGAGTTAAATAAACAACAATTAATAGAAGAAAATAATGCTTTATTAGAGCAAAAAATTAAAGAAGCTGAACAAATTGCTTTTGAAAAAGGGAAACAAGAAGGTTTAAAAGAAGGCCATGAAGCTGGTGTTTCTGAAGCACGAGCGCAATCTCAAGAGGGTTTAGATGGAGCGATTTCTGTTTTCAGGATTGCTGCTGAAACTATTGATAATAATAACCATGCTAATCTAGATATACTCAATGACTCTATCCAAAAAACTATTATCGAACTTACTCAACAAAGTGTAGGTTTCATATTAGATTCATTTCCTGAAAAACTAGTAAAGAGAATTAAAGAATTTTCTAAAATCATAAATGAAAATCTTAAAAAAATCTCATTGGAGATTAACGACGAAGACTACGATATTATTAAAGAATTTATTCAAGGAGATGATTTTTTAGCTTCGATTAATTTTATTCAAAATAAAGAGTTATCCAGGGGAGATATGAAATTAAATGCTGACGGAATTAAAGTTGAAGACATAATGAGTTTTAGAGAATTAAATTTAATTGATGAGTTAAGAGGACCTGATGCTGAAACAAATCCTGTTGAAAGTTCAGCTGATACCCCTGCCGAAGCCAGTGAAACATCTGATCCTGAAACAAATCCTGTAAAAAAGGATGAAAATGAATAAATTTGTTAATAACACAATTCAGAATATTGGTCTTGTTAAGGGATTAAGAAAAAAAATTTATTCTGGAAGGGTTAGTAGATATGACGGAAATACAATAGAATGCAGTGGATTTCCAGCTACAATTGGAACACTTTGTAAAGTATTAACTGACGATGGATCAGCTGCAATTGCTGAAATTATAGGTTTTTCAAATGGCAATAATCTTGCAGCTATGCACCAACCTAATAGCAGGGTTTTAGTTGGTTCAGAAGTAGTTGCTTTTGATGATGGTTTTTCTATACCAGTAGGCCCAGGAATTCTTGGTAGAGTTGTTGATGCTTTAGGCCAACCTCTAGATGGTAATATGATCCACGAAGTAAATGAAAGTTGGCCACTAGCAGGCGAGAAAATTAACCCTCTAGAAAGAAAAGCGGTTGATAGTCCTCTTGATGTTGGAGTAAGAGTAATAAATTCCTTACTAACTGTAGGTAAAGGTCAAAGACTTGGCATTATTGCAGGTTCTGGTGTTGGAAAATCAGTTTTATTAGGCATGATAACTCGGTTCACTACCGCTGATATTGTTGTTGTAGGTTTAATAGGTGAAAGAGGAAGAGAGGTAGGTAATTTTGTCAGCTCTAATTTAACAGAAGATACAAAAAAAAGAACTGTTATGGTTGTTGAACCAGCAGACAGATCTCCATTACTTAGAATTAGAGCAGCAAATAGAGCCACAGCAATAGCTGAATACTTTCGTGATAAAGGGAAAAATGTTCTATTGATTATGGATTCTTTGACAAGAGTTGCTCATGCTAGAAGAGAAATTGGCCTCGCATTAGGAGAGCAACCAACATCTAAAGGTTACCCACCTTCTGTGATATCTTTGATACCTACTCTAATTGAAAGAACTGGTTCAGGTTCTCACGGGAAAGGAACTATAACATCTTTTTATACAATTCTCGCTGACGGAGATGACCAAAATGATCCTGTCGTTGATACTGCAAGAGCAATTTTAGATGGTCATATTATGTTATCAAGAGACCAAGCACAATTAGGAATTTATCCGGCAGTAGATGTACCTTCCTCAGTGAGTAGAGTGATGAATGAAATTGTTGATGAAAAACATATTCAGGCTAGCATTAAGTTTAGAGAACTTGTTACTACTTATAATGAAAATAGAGATTTATTGATGATGGGGGGCTATACACAGGGTCAGGATAAAATTCTTGATCAAGCCATTGCTCTTTGGCCAAAAATTACTGAATTCATTAAACAAAAAGAAGATAAAATTGAAAACTTTAGTGCATCATTATCTCAGCTGATGCAAGTCTTTGGAAATTAACATTCAATGAATAAAAAAAATTTATTTGATCTTCTAGCTTTAAAAGAAAAAATTTCGTCTAGCAAATATATTCAAAAACTGAGACCGCTTAATGATGAAAAGTTAAAAATAATTAACATTCTTGAACAACTCAATGATTTGAAAGAAAATAAAAATACTTCAATATCCATGTCAGCATGGGAACTTAAGTCTGCATCTAATATCCAAGAAAAAATTTTTAATCAAATCGCAATAGCTGAAACACGAATAGAGAATATAAAAATAGAAATAAATGATTTAGAAAAAAAATTTATTGAACATGAAATTAGAAAAAAAAGAGCCTTTGATAAGTCTCTATCAATAAATAAAGAGAAAAAATTAGAGAGTGACAAAAAATTAGATGATGAAATTCAAACATATAGTAAGAGTAAATTAATATAATTTATAATCATGGCATTAATATTGCAATCTTGGAATCATTGTACAATATGAGGTTATAATGGTTGCTGTAGGTTCAAAATCTATACCTGAAAAACAAAGTATTTCTGTTGGAGTATCAAAAAACTCTGAAAATAATTTAGAAAATGAACTTTTTGGTGATATATTTGCTTCTACTTCTCTAGATACAAAAAAAAATCCTCTTTCTTCTGATAACATAGAAACAGATGATGTCGAAATAACTAAGCAAGAGCATCAAGTTAAAACAAGCTCAATAAGTAAGGAAGATTCTCAAATTAATACTAACAGTATTGTTGTTAATCAAAACATAGATGATAATACTGATTTGCCAAAATTAGATTATAATTTGAATGAAGTTTTAAGGGACAATGTTTCCAACGATAAGGAACTAAGTTCAAATTTAAATGAGATTGATTTTGAAACAGGCGTTTCAGCAGAATTGAAAATTATCAAAGAGAATTTTCCAATAGAAAATGATATAGGTGTTTTACAGGCTGGATATCTTAGCTATAAATTAAATAGAAATGCTGATAAAGAAACTAATACTAAAACTGAGAGTTATGTCTCGGAAACAGAAAATAATTTATATAAAAATAGTTTACACTTAAATCAATTTGTCAGAAAAGAAGAGTTTAAAACCAGTGAACAAAAGCCTGAAGAAACTCATGAATATTTCAATCCAAAAATACACTCAAATAAGTCAAGTTTGAATATAAACAATTTAACTGAGGAAGCAGTTTTAGTGAAATCAGTGAACAAAGAAAAAGATCTAAATTATGATGATCATCTAGATAATATAAAAATTAATAAAGAAGATTATTCAAAATTAAACAAAAATGATAAACTAATTTATAAAAAGTTTGATAATTTTAGTAATGATATGCAAAATCATGTTGATACAAATACAAACAGGTTTTTTGAAACTAAATACGTTAGTTCTACAAATACCTATATTCCTCAAAATAAAAATAATATATTGAACAATCAAACTAATTTAACAAATTCATCTTTTGAGCTAAGCAACCTCAATATTTCAAGTAATTTTAGTGGTGGTAGTTCTAATCAGCAAAATGGAACACAATCCCAAAATAGTGTTAATAATTTTCAGATGTTAAATGATATAAAAGAAAATCTTGATATGTCTGATAAAAGATGGGCATCTAACTTAGTTTCTCGTCTAAACAAAGCACATTCTTCAAATATTAATGAAATTGAATTAATATTAACACCAAAAAACTTAGGAAGAATGAAAATAAAAATAAGTCTTTCTGATAAAACAGCTTTTGTAAAAATTACAACTGATAGTGCAGCTGCCTCGTCATTAATTCAAGATGAGCAAGATAAACTCAACGAAATGCTTAAAGAGGTTGGATTAGAGTTAGAAGATTTCTCTTCAAGCCAATCATTTCACCAAACATCTGACGATGGTAAAAATCAAGCCAATAAAGATAGCAGTGAAACATTAGTCGATCTTAAGAGAAATGATAAAAGTGAAGAAAAACAATTTTTTAAAGACAAGAGTTTGTTAAATATTAAAGTATAAATAAATTATTAATAAAATAAGGGATTTTATTATGGCTGAAGAAGAAAAAGAAGAGAAGAAAAGCAGTAAATTAATGCCAATTTTAATTGGTGCTGCAGGGGGTATAGTTTTATTATTAGCAGGTTTAGCTTTAGGATTTTTTCTATTTTCTTCTCCTGCTGCTGATCCTTCAGCTGAAGTTGATGAAATTATTGAAAAAAATACTGAAGATGATGAAGAAACTGAAGAAGATGATAATTCAACTCCTGATAAGGTTGCATTAGACACCCCTGAAAACCAAGTTTTTTTAACAACTTATTATGAATTCCCTGGTTCGTTTACTACAAACCTTATGAATTCTAGAAAATTTTTACAAATTTCAGTTGGAGTTTCTACACAATATGATGATAGAGTAATGGTTAATGTCGAAGCACACCAATTGGCCTTGAGGTCAGAAATTTTAGGCACAATGAGTGAGTTTACAGAAGAAAGTATACAGGGCAAAGCTGGTAGAGAAGCTTTAGCAATGTCTCTTCAAGATGCAATAAATTCAAAATTAGAAATGTTAGAGAATTTTGGAGGAATTGATGAAGTTCATTTTACTTCATTTGTTTTACAATAATAATGATTAAATCAATTCAAACTAAGGATCTTTAATGTCTACATCCAGAAAACTATCAACAGACGAAGTCGATGCTTTAATGGAAGGACTCCAATCCGGAGTTATTTCAACGGAAGGTAATATAAGTCCAGAAGCTGAAGTTAGACCATTTGTCTTTGGATCAGATGACCTTTCATTGCTGGGAGATTATTATGCTCTAAGATTAATAAATGAGAGATTTGCAAGATTGGCTCGAAGTACCTTTTTGCCAATGTTAAGAATTCAACCACGAATAAGTTCTTTCCCACCTGAAGTAAAAACTTTTGACGAATACTGTAGTAGCATTGATGGTTTCATGAGTTTAAACACAAGTAGGATTGAGGAATTGAAGGGTTTATTGCTTACCGTTTTGCACCCAAGTTTTATTTCAGTATTAACAAACTCATATTACGGTGGTGAGATTTCTCTGTCACAAAATCAAAGAACAGAATTTACTGCTACTGAAGAAAGAGTAATTGAAATAATATCTAGTGGTTTAAATGATGCGCTTGAGATATCATGGCGTGACCTGATGCCAATTAACCTTAGAGAACAAGGTAGAGAAGTTAACCCTCAATTTACTTCATTTGTTGATGGAAGTGACTTAGTCATTATATGTTCTTTTGTTGTACAGTTACCAGAAATTGATGCTGCTACTTTTGATATAATTTATCCATTACAAACATTAAAACCAATTGCGTCACAACTTAGATCTAGAGTTCAATCAGATGTTATTGACGATGACTTAACATGGAGAGACAGATTGGAAAAAGCTGTATTAGATATTCCCCTTCATGTTACTGCAAGGTTAAGTGAACCAACAGTTCAAATGCCAAAATTGTTAAATATGAATGTTGGAGACACAATGCCGATTTCAGTTAGTGACGGAGTTGAACTTCTTGTAGAGGGAACAGAAATTTTTGAAGGTGATATTGGTGAGGTTGCCGGACAATCAGCAATAAACTTAACAAAAAGAATTGAACAAATAGAAAATGAAATTTAATATGGAGTGTTACCATGGCCGAAGAAAATGAAATAGTTGAAGAAAATGTAGAAGCCGCAGAGGCACAGGCTGAGCCTGAAACAAAAGAGCGTGGCAGCAGTGAAAATTTGAGAGTTCTTGAGAATATTGAAGTCAAGTTGACTGTAGAAGTTGGAAGTACTGAAATTAAAATAAGAGACTTATTAAAATTAAATGAGGGATCAGTAGTTGAATTGGATAGACTAGCTGGTGATCCTCTTGACATTCTAGCTAATGGAACAACAATTGCTAAAGGTGAGGTTGTTATGGTTGGTGAAAGATTTGGAATTAGATTTACTGAAGTTGCAGATCCCGAGGAAAGAGTCCAAAACTTATAAGTCAAAAATCTGACATTTTTTTATTTTTGCTAACTTACCTTTAATAAATACCTTAAAACCTCACAAATAAAAGAATACTGACATTTGGCATGTTATTTGCCTTTTCCAAATATATTAAATTTGGAGTATTTATGGGCATTGAAGATCCAATTTGGGGAAGAGTAATAATTGTACTTTTTTTCATTATAATTCTTTTAGGAGCTTTATATTTTTCAAAATATAGAGGAAAAGAATTTTTTTCTAAACTTTCCAACAATGAATTTCTTAAACTTGACGAAACAATTTCAATATCAAATGTTTCAAAAGTAAGTTTGATTACTGCTCACAACCAAAAGTTTTTAATTATTCATGGTAAAGGCCAAAGTGCCTCAATAAGTCACTTATCTCTAGATAATCAATTAAAATCAAATAAAACTAATCATTCTGAGGACTATCGTTAATGATCAAGATTTTTAAAAAAAGTTATACCATTCAGGCATTAGTTATTTTATTTTCTCTTCTGTCTATACCAGCTATTGCTCAGTCTCTCCCGGGGTTGCCGGCACTGAATATTACAGAACAAAGCAATGGGGAAACAACTTACTCATTGTCTTTACAAATATTAGCTTTGATGACTGCATTAACAGTTTTACCCTCACTCGTTTTGGGAATGACTTCATTTACAAGAATAATTATTGTTTTATCAATTTTAAGACAAGCTATGGGAACTCAACAAACTCCTCCTAATCAGGTTCTTATTGCAATTGCGTTGTTCCTAAGCTTTTTTATTATGTCGCCAACCTTAACCAAAATTTATGATGAAACAATTACACCATTTATGGCGGAACAAATGTCTGCTGAAGATGCTATTCTTAATGGGAGCTCTCAAATCAAAGAATTCATGGTTAAAAATACACGAAAAAATGACCTTTCAATGTTCTCTGACATGTCAGGCACTGGATCATATGAAGGGCCTGGAGATGTTCCTTTTTCAGTTATATTACCTGCTTTTATAACTTCAGAACTTAAGACGGCTTTCCAAATTGGATTTTTATTATTTTTGCCATTTTTAGTGATTGATATGGTTATTGCATCTATACTTATGTCCTTAGGAATGATGATGCTCTCACCAATGTTAGTTTCATTGCCATTTAAACTATTATTATTTGTTCTTGTTGATGGATGGGCCATGACTGTTGGCTCCCTTGCAAGTACATTTGTAGCTATATAGGTTATTTATGACTTTTGATGGAAATATTGACATGCTTGAAATGGCCTTTTGGCAAATCATTTTAGCATCAGCGCCTGTTTTATTAATTGCATTGGCAATTGGTTTATTTATTGGTATTTTTCAAGCAGCAACTTCAATAAATGAAATGACACTAAGTTTTGTACCTAAAGTGATTATTGTAATGCTTACGTTGTTGGTAACTGCAAACTTTGTTTTTATTTCTTTAACAGATTACTTTCAGTTTATATTTGATCAAATTGCGGCTCTAAATTAATGATAGATTTAAGTCTGCTAAATAATAATGTTAATGCATTTCCTGGATTATATTTGTCTAACATTATAAATTTACTCCCACTTTTTTTACTTGCTTCCATTAGAATTGGGGCATTTATCTTATCTGTACCTTTTTTTGGAATGAAAGGTGTGCCAACACCTCTAAGAATTGTTGTATCTTTCATACTCGGTTTAGCTGTTGTAAGTTTCGTGGGCCTTCCCTCAGAGGAATTACTGAATGATTTAAATTTTATTTTTATTGTTATGGTTGAGATTGCAGTTGGATTGACCGCAGGTCTAATTGTTACTATTTGGTTTGCTTCTGTTGCTCTTGCAGGAGAGAAAATGGCGACTAGTGCAGGTTTAGGCTATGCAGCCCAAATAGACCCTTTAGCAGGAGGCCAGACCCCTGTTATAAGTCAGACTTTAAATTTATTTTTAATTGTACTTTTTGTGACCCTTGATGGTCACTTATTAATGTTAAGAGTGTTTTTTGAGAGTTATTCAATACTTCCTATTGGAGCAATGCCTCCCCCTTTTGTACTAATTGGTGCTGGAATAAAGGCGGCAGGATCTATGTTTATTGCTGCTTCTTTAATAATGCTTCCAGTAGTTGGAATAATTCTCATGATCAATGTTTCAGCTGGCATTATGACTCGCTCAGCTCCACAGTTAAATCTTTTTTCTTTTGTTTTTCCAGTGACCATATTAAGTGCTTTTGTAATTCTATATTTTTCAACTGGTACTATGGCTCTAGCTTTTTCTGATTTAATTTTTTCTACAATTGAAGCTCTTGAAGACTTAATGATAGGTATAAATGATGGCTGAACAATCTGAAGATGGTCAGGAAAAAACCGAAGAACCCACTGCCAGAAAATTGGAAAAGGCAGCGGAGGAAGGTCAAGTATTATCATCAAAAGAAATGTTTGTTTTTACAGGTATTATAGGAATGTTTGGCTTAATTTATATCCTACCCTATTTTTCACAAATATTACTTTCCTATTGGTCGATGTTTTTTGACTGGTCAGATATCGTAAATGATAAAAAATCAATTTTAGATATACTATTCTATGCTTTACGTTTCTTTACTTTAATTATTTTCTTTATTTCTATACCAATGTTTATCATAGTTCTTCTTACACAAATATCAGTTGGTGGAATTAATTTTGCTCCTAAAGCAATCCAATTCAAAGGAAAAAAAATAAATCCGGTTGAAGGTTTTAAAAGAATGTTTTCCCAAAAAGCATTGGCAGAATTGGTAAAAGCTATTCTGAAAGTTTTACTATTATTTGGTCTAACTGCTTTGGTAATATATGACAGATTAGATGATATGCTTCAGTTGACAGAAAGAGAGCTTTCCCAAGCAATTATAGTTATGGGTCAGTCTTTTCCTAGGTTACTATTTGTTTTGTTAATTGGTTTAGCAATAATAGCAGCAATTGATTACTTTTGGCAGAGACATATATTTATTCAAGGCTTAAGAATGACCAAGCAGGAGATTAAAGATGAATTCAAACAGACAGAGGGGTCGCCAGAAGTTAAAGCAAAAATACGAAGAAAACAGATGGAAGCATCGGCCAATACGGCTAAGCAAGCTGCGGCTTTAGATGATGTAAAAAATGCTACAGCAGTCATTACAAACCCAACACATTTTGCTGTTGCACTTAAATATGAAGTAGGCACCAAAGGTGCACCTACTATTTTAGCATTAGGAAAAGGACCCATGGCTAAAAATATAATAGAAAGAGCAGAAAATGCTAAAATAACCCTTTTTAGATCACCTTTGCTTGCAAGAGCCTTATTTTTTACAGGCGAAATAGGACAAGAAATAAATGATAAGCTTTATACAGCAGTAGCAGTAGCCTTAGCATATATTTATAAAATAGATAGAGGAGAATTTGCTTCGGAACCCGAAATAAATGTTCCTCTAGATATGCAATTTAATGAGCAAGGCGAATTACTCGAAGGATCAAAAAATGCTCAATAGAACTAGTTTAGGCCAATTGATAAGTACTGCTGTTTTTTATGGCGTAGCATTGTTAATATTTTTAAAAGGAATGGATTTTTTAGCTAATGAACAAAAATTCCATGCTTATTTAAGTTTCTTATGCGCTTTTCTAAATTTTTTGGCTGGAATGCGATTTGCAATAGCTAGTCTATATCAAAGGATTAAAAAACTTTTGAAATGAAAAAAAATTTAAAAAAAATAAATTGTAATGATTGCATCGGACTGTTTATTACTCATGACCCAAAAAGGAGATGGGGGTGCAATTTTTTTGGATTTAAATCAAATTTTATACCTTCTATTGAGGTTAAAAAGATAACTGGCATGGAATGTGCTTATTTTAAACTTAAAGAAAGAAAAAAATTGCATAATATTGAAAAAATTAATTCAAATGGGAGACTAGCATGAGTGTAGATACTAGTGCAGTTCATGAAAGTATTAAATTAGCATTAGATGCTGCAGATGCTGCAACTGATGTTACCACTGAATATAATAGAGTTAAAAGAGATCATCGAAATCTGGAGGCATCTGTGAAACAAATTCACCGTTATACAACTATAATTTTTTCAGTTTCAATAGGAACTGCGATATTAGCAATTTTACTTACCTCATTATTATATTTTAGGTCATTATCTGATTTATCAGTTATGACTACAACCAGTAAAGAAGCACTTGTTGTTTTTGCAGAAAATGTCGAAAACGTTAATAGTTCTCTTTCACAATTAGAAGGTGCTCTCCAAAAACAGACTGAACTTTTAGATGTAAATAGACAGTTAATAAAGAGTATGGAAGGCCTGCAAACTATTGTGACAGATTCAAATGACCAAATGGTTGTTGAACTAAGAGCTCTTACTCAAGAAATGAGTGAATCTACACAACAGGTATCTGAATTAGTCAGAGGTTCCTCCCAATCCCAAATTAAATCTATTAATCTTGAGATCAAAAAACAATTGTCTGGAGCATCAAATAAAACTATTGAAGAGATCTCTCAATTAAAGTCTAAAATTAAAAATACTGATAGTGATACATTGAGAAAGCTCTCTCTTAATCAAGCAGCAATTTTATCAACTCTTCAAGCAGTATCATCACAAAATGATGATATTAAAAAAAGATTTGAAGACCAACAAGATAAAATTTCATTTCCATAAACTTGAAGTTGCATTAATAAATTACTATGGCAGAGGAAAATTTAAATAATAACTTAGAAGAAGACACAAATTCTAATTCTACAGCAATTGAAGAAGAAGATTTACAAAAAACTGCGTCATTTTTAAAACTTAATGAATTAAAACTAAGGTGTCGGGCACGCAATCTTAGATTAAAAGAAGATGATGTAATTGCGGCTGTTGATGGAGAACCTTTTCATGGATCTATTTTAGAACTTACAAATATTTTATCTGAAGAAGACAAAAAGACTTTATTAACTATAAGAAGAAATGGTATTTTCTTTGAAGTTATTGCTTTTGGTTCGCTTGGCTCAACTTTTAAATTTACTTCACCTGAAGAAACTATTGAAATTGAGAATGCACTAAAAACTCATACTTTTTATCCAATTGAAGAATATAAAATATACGAAATTCTTAGAAATCTTAGAAGAAAAGTTGATATAATTGATACAACCACTTCACCTATGTCATGGATACTACCACCTTTTTGGCTTATTCAAAATAAACTCTGGGAAGTTCTTCTAGTAACAATATCGGTATACTTGATAACCCTTAGTGTTGCTTGGTGGATGTTTGTAATAACTTGGATCCTTTTAGCAATATATTTTAACAAAGGTCAAACTACAATTCTAAGAAGTTTTAGCATATATAGGGATAAACATTTTTGGCTTATTCTTGCAGGAATTAATGAAGAAGAGATTCAGAAAGTTTGTATAAAGCTAGATGAAAAGTGTAGTTTTGATTATCCGCTTATTCCAACAGTTGAGAATAATACTAACTTAAAAAAAAATAAGGCGTTTGCTTGATTTTACTTGAATCATATTTCGTCCCTTAATTATAATTTTAATATAGTTTATTTTTAATTTCATTTCCATTGACCCAAGTTTTCGTAATCGCTCTGTCATCCCCCATTATTAAAGTTGGGAAAAAACTCTCCCAAAAGTTTTTAGCTCTTTTTTGTCTTTGTTCTATTTCTATTGTTGATGCTAAATTAATTACTATTAAATCAGCATAATATCCTTTTTTAATATTTCCGATCTTACTCTCTAAGCCTAGTGATATTGATGATCCAACAGTAGCTAACCAAAACAGTTGAGCAGGATGGATAGAAAAGTTATTTAGCTGAGATATTTTATATGCTTCAGAAATCGTTCTTAACATAGAAAATGAGGTGCCGCCTCCTGTATCAGTTGCTAATCCAATATTAATTTTTTTACTGCTAATCTCTTTCATTTTAAAAATACCAGAACCAATAAAAGTATTAGATGTTGGGCAATGTGCTATAGATGATTGTCTTTCTTTCAACATTTCTATTTCATTGCCTTTTAGATGAATGCAATGTCCAAAGATTGAGTTTTTTTTAACTAGATTAAATTTATCATAAATGTCCAGATAACTATCAGATTCAGGAAATAGTTTGCTTACCCATTCAATTTCTTCTTTTTGCTCTGATAAATGAGTTTGCATTAAACAATCAGGGTATTCTGACCATAAACTTCCAAGACTATCTAGTTGTTCTGGGGTTGAGGTTGGTGCAAACCTTGGTGTAATAGCATAATATGATCTGTTACTATTATGCCATTTTTTTATCAGCCGTTTACTGTCATCATAAGCTGAATTGACACTATCAATTAAATATTCTGGTGCGTTTCGATCCATACATGTCTTTCCAGCTATTACAGACATATTTCTCTTTTTAGCTTCCTCAAAAAATGCATCAACACTATTAATTGATGTTGTGCAAAAGCTTGCAAGGGTTGTAGTTCCATTTTTAATGCAAAGATCAAGCGTTAGTGATGCTACTTTTCTTGCATAATTTTTATCTGTAAATTTTTTTTCTTCAGGAAAAGTATATTCATTGAGCCAATCTAAAAGTCTTTTCCCATAACTCGCTATAATAGCTGTTTGAGGGTAGTGCATATGGCAATCAACAAAACCAGATGTAATTAAATTTTTGCCATAGTTGTAAACCCTTGCATGCGGATAATTGGATTTAAGCTTTGAAAATTCACCAACATCTCTAATAAATGAACCATCTACTAGCACTCCGCCTGATTCAATTAATTTTACTGAATCATTGATATCAACTAAGAAAGGATTATTTGCAAAACTTAATATTGTTCCCTTTAAGAGCTTCATTTTAAGAGCTTCATTTTATTAATATAGTTATTTGAATCAATTATATAAAAGTACCAAAATAACTTTTTATATTATTTACAATAAAAAAAAAATATAATTTGAAAAAAAAT
This sequence comes from uncultured SAR116 cluster alpha proteobacterium, assembly GCA_902522415.1. Lineage (GTDB taxonomy): Bacteria > Pseudomonadota > Alphaproteobacteria > Puniceispirillales. The sequence continues at coordinate 55,767 of CABYVI010000003.1, forward strand.
CTAAACTTGCTTAGTTTCAAGATTTAATGACTTCAGTTCATTTTCAAATTTTTTGTTAGATAAAACTGATTTTTTACATTCAACTGTTAGATAGGTTTCAGCAACCTCAATAAGCCTTTCAACAGTTGTTTCAATTACTTTTTGCCTAAACTCTGTTCTCATTTGCTGTGTGTAGCCATTATTATTTGAACTATAATCTGCTAGCGCTTCACTCGCAGGCGATGATGGTTTATCTATGGAAGAGATTATGTTCAATATACCTTCCTCAAGTTTATCTTTTGTAATTGACTTGACTGCCCAATTAATTGACTCATTAAAAGCATCAAATGTTAATGCAACATTTGGATCTCTATAAGAAAAAAATTTAAACGTTTTTGTGCTCATGTCTTGCATAGCGCCAGATCCGTAGGCTCCACCCTTCTCTCTAATTGCTGTATGCAAAAAACCGTTTCGCAAAACTGCGCCTAAAACGGTTAGAACAGGAGCATCAGGGTGCTTATACCCAACACTTTTAAAAGATTGTGCACAAAAGTTAACATCAGTTTCTGTTAACCAAGCTGAACCATTTTGAAATAAAGATATACCAGTAATATCCTCTAATTTATCATTTAAAACTTTATCGCTTTCAGAAGAAACTAATTTGAGGTCATTAGATGAAACGGTTACATCAGAGGTGGGTTTTATCACAATTTTGTTTTTTAAATTCTGGAATATACCAATAAGTTTTTGTACATCAGTATTACCATCAGGCAGTCTTAAATTTTTTAAGTTCTTTAAATATGATATTCCACCAGAAACTTCTGAAACCACTCCTAAAAAGGACATTTGAGCATCTGCACTAGTCATTGCAAAATAATGCCCGGCATTAGTAAGGCTTTTCTCAAGGCCAGAAATATGCATTTTTGTAATTTCATTTATTCTATCTATTTCATCTAATCTAAAATTTTCAATAGTCTCATTTATTAATTCCTTCATTTCATCGGACTTAGATTGAAGGGAATAACCACCCATTTTGATACCTAATTTAAATGAACTGTTATTTACATCTCTTAATATTGTGAAATTTGAGGTTATTTGGCCTAGAATTTCTGATTGAAGTTTTTGTATATCCTCATAATTTTTTTCTTTTATGCCTACTTCGCACATAATATCAGCAAATAAAGTTGCATACTTTAAATCATCAAACGTGGGTTTTATTATAGAATGAATAGCTTGATAGTAATCTATGCCATTGGTTCCTGCTTTATAATAATTTTTTTTTGTTCCATTTGAAATGTAACTTTTAGATTTGGGATATGATTTAGATTTACCAACATCATTAACCGTGACTTTTGGCAGTATATTCGGGTCATCTTTTTTTGACTGCCTGATTTCTAATAATTCAGAATTTTTTCTTATATTTTCACGATCGAGTTTACTTAGCAATTCTTGTTTATTTGAAATATAATCATTAATTTTTTTGAGTTTTTTCTTATCATGTTGGTCATCAGGTATTAATTGAAAAGTTAGTCTACTACTATTTTTAATAAACATTTCATCTAGTTTATTTTCTAGATAATTTATCTTAGTGAGCCTTTTCTTCAATTCATTTAAAGATTTTTCAAGATCATATGATTTTATAATGTCTGCATCATGAAGAATATATGGCATGGAACCCATCAGTAATTGAAGACCATATGGGAAGCCACCACTTATTTTCTTTAATTTTATTTCCATTTGGTGCAAAGAAGCATCCACTATAGATTTAGGTATGCCCTCTTTAACCAGCTTTTTAAATACATTAATAACTAAATCTTCAACTTCTTTTTCTTTATTTTTAGCAACACCTTCTAAGCCAGCAACAAAAAACATTTGTTTTTTATATGTATCAAAAGAAGTTAAGTCTGACGGCACTCTTCCAATTTTTGATACCTCTAATGCTTTTGCCAAAGGAGATGCAGAATTTTCTAAAAGAATGCTTTCAATTAACTTTGCTTCCATCTTATCAACTGGATCTAGAGAACTCCCTAAAAGCCAGCTTATTATAACATGGTAATTATTTTCATCACCAGATAAAGGCTTATAGTTTTTAGATCCATATCTCGGTGTTTTAAAGTATTCACTTTCTTTAACTTCAATTTTTTCTAAAGAAGGATTAAAACTAGATAAAACACTTGATTGTATTTCATCCTGTATTGAATTTATATCTATATTCCCATATGTAAAAAAAACTGCATTTGAGGGGTGATAGTGTTTTCTATGAAATTCTAACAGATTATCATATGTTAAATTAAGTATATCTTCTGGTTCCCCCCCACTATTAAATCCATATGTATGGTTAGGGAATAGAAATTCATTGATACCTTGATCAGCCTGACTAGAAATTGAACTCATTGCACCTTTCATTTCATTATAGACTATCCCTTTTAATTCTAGTTTTTCTGAACCATCTTTTAATTTAGAAAGTTCAAATCTATGACCCTCTTGCATAAAGTCTAGTTGATTTAGATTTGGGAAGAAGGTTGCATCTAAATAAACAGATAAAAGATTTTTGAAGTCTTTATCATTTAGGGTTGAGAAAGGATAAGCTGTAAAATCGGATGCTGTAAAAGCATTCATAAAAGTACTTAGAGAACGCCTTGTCATCATAAAGAAAGGATCTCTAACAGGGTATTTTTTTGATCCGCATAAAACCGTGTGCTCCAATATATGAGCTACACCAGTTGAATCTGAAGGTAGGGTTTTAAAAGCAACAACAAAACATTTTTCATTGCTATCGCAAGCTAAATGAATATGTTTGGTAGAAAATTTATCATCTACAAAACATTGAATTTCTACATCACTTAATGGAATATATTTTTTTTCAGAAAGTTTAAACATTTATCATATTAAGTATTAATAAAAACTAATATAATTACAACTTTATAAAGTACAACTATTTAGATGATATCTTTTATATTTAAATTATAATAAATATTTGTATCAGAAATATTCTGGTTAATTTTAAGAATACAAATTAAATGAAAAAATCAAATTACTTATTTTTAGTGGTAATCAATTTGATACCAAAAAATTATTCTTAGAAACATTGGTCTAACTAGCAACACTTCATCAAATTTAAAATATATTGGTAGAGTCATCGTTACAGATGGCGACACAATTCGCAAAGTAAATCTAAAAATTAGATTGCATGGAATTGATGCTCCTGTATATAAACAAAAATGTAAAAACTCAGAAGGTCAGTTTTATGCATGTGGTATAAAGTCAACAGATTTTTTTGAAATCTGTTATTAATACAAATGATGTTTACTGTACGGGAAAGAATACAGATCGTTACGGTAGATTAATAGCAATCTTTTTTGTTAATAATATAAATTTAAATTCTACCATTGTTAAAGATGGATGGGCTATTGCCTATAGATACCAATCAAAAGATTACATTGCCGAATAAGAAAGAGCAAAGAATAAAAGGGTAATTTGGCAAGGTGTTTTTGAAAAACCTTATATTTGGAGAAAAAATAATTAGTTACTAATTATTATATTAAAGCACTCAGCAGTTCATTTACAACTTCCTTACCGCTCGTATCCGCTCCGTGTACTGTTCCATAATTCGTTGATGTCGCTTCACCAGCAAAATAAATTCTATCTCCTACAGGAAGCTTTAAAACATTTCTTAAATGTGATTTACCAGGTCTTGCGCTTGAGTAAGAGCCCATCGTATATTTGTTTTTACCCCAACTAGTAGCGTGAGCTTTAATAAAATACTGATCAAAATTAGAACCAAAAATTGATCTTAGAGAATTTAGTACAAAATCAACTGAAGCATCGTGGCCCTCTTCCTCTAAATCTTTTGCAAATTGTCCACCCACATCAAAGTATGATAGATTTGATTTATGAAGTCTTAAACTTCCAAAAAATCCTTTTGGAGGAATACTATTTTTTTCTACTTTTGAGAAAAAATAAGTGTCCGGTTGTATCTCAAAGTTTTCGTAAAATTTTTTCTTTAATTTAAGAGTTATATGATTGTATGTGCCTAAAGTAATGCCATCAAAAGCTTCATACTTTTCAATTGGTAGTGACGGTATGAATTTTATTTTTCCTAAACGAAGTATCTCAATTGAAACTGTTACGATACAGTATTTTGCTTTTATTGTACCTTGATTTGTTTCTAAAACAACACCTTTACCATTCCATTTAATTTCTCTAACTTCCGTATTAAGGCTTACTTGTACTTCTTTTCTTAAATCTGCCAAAAGTGTACCGTAACCTTCTTTTACAAAACCGTCATTTTCTCCTAGATGCTCATAATTTAACTTCTCATCTATAATTGTATACTTATCGAAATCAACCCCTGCCAAACATGCCCCCAATGTTAGGTGGGCAGTTTGAAACCACTTATTATCTTTTAATTTTTTTGGTATCTGATTGATAAATGGAACGTCATCTCTGTAAGACTTTTTGTCTTTATTTAAAACAATATTTCTCTCTAAAAGTTTCTCTTTAAATTCTTTTATATTATTTATGGTTTCAACAAGATGCTTAGGTGAGACCTTTTTCTTTCCATCATAAACTAAAATATCCTCTTTTATTTTATAGATGGTGAATTTTTTATTTTTTCTTAAACCATATTGAACTATATGATTTCCTGAATAATTATGAAGCCAGTGCGCTCCAACATCAAATGGCGAGCCAAAAATATCATGGTTAGTAAAGCATCTTCCACCTATTCTATTCATTGCCTCAACACAAAGAACAGATCTGCCTTTTTTTATTAGCTCAGAGGATGCTGATAAACCTGCAGCACCTGCGCCTATTACAACAACGTCAATTTCAGAACTTTTACTTAATTTTGTTTTCAATGGTTTAATTACAATTTTATTATAAATTTTTATAGTTGATTGATATCAAATTTAGTATGACTAATATAGATAAATACTTGAAATAATTTTCATTGGAAATTTAGTTTGTTTAATTTCAAATCTATTTTAGATGTCACAAAAAAAGAATGGTTAAATGGCTTGTGTATCTCTGAAAAAGAAATCCCAGATATGGTTATCCAAGAAGGTTCATGGTGGAGGGAAGAAAGACAAAAATTAAGATTAATGCATTTAGAGAGTGTTCGTGAACTTGGATTTCCAGATATTTACTGGGGAAAGTGGAAAGATAAAAAAATAGTTTTTTGCATGACATATGGAGCACCACGCGCTTTAGAAATATCACATATTTTTTCAAAAATTGGTTGTAAATTGGTTGTCCAAATTGGAACATGTGGAGGTCTACAACCACATCTTTCTCCAGGAGATATTATATTACCTGATCATATCAGTTGCGAGGATGGAGTTGCTAGACACTTTTCAAAATCAAACTTTGTTAATGCAAGTCCTAAATGGATAAAGCTTGCTGAAAGTCTTCTTAAAAAACAAAATCGAAACGTCTATATAGGAAAACATGTTACTTTCTCTTCTTTATTTGCAGAAACTAAAAAGATGTATGAAAAATGGAATAAAAATGGTTTTCTATGTGTTGAAATGGAAACAGCAACAACTGTTGCCGCTGCAACTCAAAACAATGTTGACGCTATATCTATGGTTGTGGTTTGGGATGAATTAACAGCAGGTAGAAGATTTATGGACCCAATGACAAAAAAGGCCCTAAAAGAATTAGAAATTAGTAACGAAACTATCTTTAAAGTTGCTTTATCTCTATCTGAAAAATTATAGATCTAGAAACTATTACTATAAGAAATAATAGTTAGTATTAAAATATAGCATAATTATAAATTTGATATTATTTCATTTAGATATAGTAGAAGCCTGTAATATCCGATTCTAATTTAAATGGAAATGTAGTAGACAATAAATAGTATAAAATAAAGCATAATGCATTTACTAACTAAAAATTTAAATAATGAAGTCTCAAAGTAAAACAAAACAACCTTTATTGGGTATTTTGTTTTTTATAATTGCCATTTTTCTTATATCTGTTGTCGATACTGTATGTAAATTTTATACAAAAGAACTCCATTCAATTCAGCTTGTATGGGGTTATTTTACTGGAATTAATTTAATTTTATGGACTTTCTTTTTTTTTAAAGGAGAAAAACTTTCAAAATTAAAAGCAACTGAAAGACCATTATTACAAATTTCTCGTCCCGCTTTCTTAGTTTTTTCAATATCAAGTCTTTTTCTTGGTTTAACATATTTACCTATAGCAGAAGCAACAGCTATTGGATTTGTTGCTCCATTATTTATTACAGTACTTTCGGTTCCAATCTTAAAAGAAAGAGTTGATATACATCGTTGGTGTGCCGTAATTATTGGTTTAGCTGGCGTTATGATAATTGTGCGTCCTGGTGGGGCTTTTTGGCAATTAGCTTCTATAATGCCTTTGCTTGGCGCATTATTTTTTGCTCTCTTTCAAATTATGACAAGATTACTGTCTGCAACTGAAAATACCTATACAACTTTATTTTATACAGGCCTTGGGGGATTAGGATGGTCTAGTTTAATGGTACCTTTTGTTTGGACTACACCATTTAAGATACATTTTCTTGTGTTTCTTGGTACTGGGACAATGGGTGCACTAGCGCATTTATGCATGATAAATGCCTTTGATCGTGCTGAAGCTTCTCTCATAGCTCCTTATAATTACACCAAATTATTATGGGTTGTATTTTTAGGTTATTGGATGTTTGGTGATATCCCAAGTCTTGAAATGTGGATTGGGGCTTTTATAATAATTTCAGCAGGATTTTATGTTTTCTATAGAGAAATGAATTTAAATAATTAATAGATTGTTTCAAGATAGCATTAACTAAAAAAATAAAACTAGATTGAAGGTGAGGATATGTTTCCTAAAATTATCAATAATGAACAATTTGAGTTTTGGAATAAAGGAATAGGTCAAAAGTGGGTAAATGAAGACAGTGCAATGAATGAAAGGTTCACCGTTTTAACAAATGAATTTTTCAAAAGAGCAAAAATTAATAAAAATGAAAACGTTCTGGATATTGGTTGTGGAGGAGGCATTACATCTTTTGAGGCATCAAAATTAGTAGGGGAAAATGGATATGTATTAGGCGCTGATATTTCTCAAATTTTACTAGATTTAGCAGAAAAGAATTATTCAAATATTCAAAATTTAGAATTTAAATATTGCGATGTACAAAATTATAAATTTAAAAAAAATATTTTCAATAAAGTTATTTCTAGATTTGGAGTTATGTTTTTTGAAAATCCTTTTGAAGCCTTTAAAAATATTCATAATTCAATTGAGGATGAGGGTTCATTACATTTTATATGCTGGACAAATGTTATGGAAAATGAGTTTTTTACTGCTGCAGCCAATATTATTATAAACAGTCTTAATAAAGATTTTCCAGAAGTTACTAGAGCGCCAGGTCCGTTTGCTTTCAGCGAAGAAGAGTATATAAAACAAATTTTAATTGAAACAGATTTTAGAAATATAAAAGTCGAAAAGTTTTATTCAGAGATTTCAACAAATGACCCACCAACAAAAGATGGAAACCTTCTGTTTAATATTGGTTTAGCTGGAAGATTATTATCAGAGGAAAATTTGTCAGAGGAGAAACTTTCAATTATTAAAAATGAAATAATAGAGATGTCTCAGAAAAGACAAAAGAATGGTAAGATCTCATATAAGGCATGCTTAAACTATGTGTCGGCAGATAAAAAATAAAAATTTTTTTTTAAATCTTCTGGCGGAGGAACCATCCGCCTCACCTCACCGCATAACGGTTGATTTGCTTCAATTCTAGCATTTTGGGATTTTTCAGTCCACAATTTAGTCTACAATATTTAATATCTTAAGATTAACTTTAAAGAATAAGTTGATTTTAAATTATCATTTAAAGATATTGTGTTGTAGAGTTATTTATGGCTTTTTATTTTACAGTTCATTTTTTACTTGGGATGTTAGCTGGAAACTCAGTGAACATAATAATGAAAGCAAAAACTAATGTTGCCGCTTACCCATTGTGGTTAAACAACTCCCTCTGGTCTACTCTTGGTTCAAGTATAATGGTATTTTCAGCTATTTTGGCACTTCCAACAACTTTTTTCCAATGGGGTTTTACTTATACGATGGCAACATTAGGGGAACTGGTTGTAGGAGCATTTGTAGTCGGATTTTTTCCTATTCCCTTTAGAATTATTCTGGTTGCAATCGGACCAATCATTTCAATTGCTATAATGGGTGCTTTATGGGGGTTGTGGTATTTATATATCCCCTTTATTTCTTAATTCATGAATTAAAAAAACTAAATGATAGAATGAACTACCATTTAGTTAAGTTTAGGGAGGAAATAATGATTAAATTGGGTTTACTGTTATAGAGTATTCCTTCAAAACCTTCTTGATTTGAGGAATACCTTTTTCATCAAATTGAATGGAGTTTAATCTCTTTAGATACCAGATGGATAATGCTGTGGCTTCTGCTGTGCATCGTGTTTTAACTATGCCACTGCCATCAAAGTCTTCAAAGACACATTCTTCATCACGATATTTTATCCAATCTCTCTGAACGTTTCTTATTCTCTTTTTCTGCTTGGGAAACACAGCGTATCTTTCCATCACATCTTTATAAATTCTATTGAGTTCTGAATCCATTGAAACATTAATTCTATGGGCACAGACAACTCCATCACCTGTTTTTGGAGCAACACCTCTTTTAAACATAACATTACATTCAGGGTGCTTTTCATTGGTCATGTCCATAACCATTCTGGTTATTTCACCATCTGATACTTTGGCATTTGTCTGGTAGGAAAAGAATAGTGAGAAAATTAAGAGTGCTGGGAAATAAATTGAATATTCTTTGATTTTACTGAGCATGAATACCTCCTTGTTGAAACAGTGATACTCTTATAAGAAGGTATGTTGTCTTAAAGGTGATTTAATAATGACCAAAAGAAGGTTTGTTTAAAGAATTATTCTCAATTTGAACATAATGTTATTATATTTAAAGAATGTTTGCTTTAGGAAGTTAGAGTTTTGAGAATGAAGAAGTATTATTTAATATTGTTTATTGTTTTTGGCTTCGTATTAAACTCGTCATATGCCTCTGAAAAAATAACTGAAATTAACTTTAATGACGGAGCAAATTATTATGAATCCCAAGCAATAGCTAAGGGTTTAAATAAAGAAATTATTTATGCATTTCATACTTGGCTTGAAGTAAGTCATTTTAATTATGGATGCTTATCAGAAGATAATTGCAGACAAAACATTAAGTATGAAATGAGTTTTGAAACATATTCAGCAGACTTAAATTCAGATGGAGTTGATGAAGTATTTGTATATTTGAAAGGACCGGGAATATGTGGTTCTGGAGGGTGTACTACATACATTCTTCAAAAAAAAAGTGAAGATAAATGGATGATAATTGGGGAATATTTTCCAAATTATGGAACAAGTATTTCTTCAAAAAAACATGAAGGTTTTTCAATTATTTATCATAAAGGGAAATTTGGAAAATATGAGTGTTTTTATCAAGCATGGGAAAAAAATTTATATAGCTGTTATGAAAAAAAATAACTTTAGCCCCAAACATCCCCACCCAAACTGGATAGATAATGCTCTTTAGATTGCTTAAATTTAATTTAATACTTACATTACAAGTATTTTTGTAAGATTTATATATTGTAAATTTAATAGTAAATTAATTAATGATGGAATTATTAATAGTAATTGCTGGAATTATTGGACTTGTCTGGTTTTTTAACAGAGACACATCAGACAAAAATATAGACTATACTCCACCCAGAAATAGATCTTCATCAAAAATATTTAAATATAAAGAGTTCTCTAAAAAGTCAAAGCCAAAAATTAAATTTAATAACTCGAATCATAAAATAAAAACTGAAAATAGTAAAATTATTAAATGCAAAAGCTGCCAACAAAAACTTAGAGTAGGAAAAATTCCAGCTGGGAAAAGTGGGGTTGTTACTTGCCCATCTTGCAACTTTAAAAATAAGATTACAGTTAAAAAAAATAAAACAACAGAAAATATTTTAAATTTTGACGGCATTAATGATGCTTATACTGGAATACCAATTAATCCCTCAAAACAACTATATAACTGCGGTTGCGGCGTTTTTTATCACGCTGAAAGTTATGAGGTTATTGTTCAAGAAAATTTTTCACAATGTGTTGCTTGTTCTAAAACAAATATATCAGCTTTTCATTCAAAAGAAGATGTTTCAATCAATATCTCTACTCCAAGAAACCACAAAGCTAGTGTTATAACTCTAGTCAATTATAGAAATTATTTAAATAAGGTTGTTACATTTGAAGGAGAGGTAAAAAAGATTTTACAAAGCAGATCAGGAACAAGTTATGCCGTTATGTTTGAAAATAAAGGTTGGACAAAAGGTTTCAAACTAGTATTTTTTAGGGATGCAGTAAGCCAATATGGAGGCTCTAGATATATTTATTCATTAGAAAGAAAAAAGTTAAAAGTTAGAGGTTTATTAATTAAACATAAAACTTTTGGATATGAGATTATAATAAATGAAAAATCAATGATCATGAGTGTAGAATAAATGAAATGGAAAAACATAGATTTAAAGAATAAAAAAACAACTAAATATTCTGATGAAGTTTCAGTAGATTATCCTAAAACTAAAGAAGATTATCATAAGAGTGTAAAAAAATATCACCCCGATATAAATGACCCTTTTTTCAAAAATCGTAATACAAAAAAAATGCAAAAGTTAAATCAAAATAAAGACAAGTTAAAATAAGTGGAAAAATTCGCTCGAATATCAGCAATCAATGGATATGATAGAGATTTTATTTCTTCAATAAAAATAATTGTTATAGGCGCTGGTGCCATAGGAAATGAGATAGTAAAAAATCTTGCTCTTTTTGGTGTTAAAGAAATATTAATTTTTGATTTTGATAAAATTGAGATTCATAATCTTACAAGAAGTATTTTCTTCAGGGAAGAAGATATAGGAAGATTTAAAGCTGAAACAGTTGCTAAAAGAGCTTCAACTGTTTCTCCAGAAACAAATATAATAGCTATTAATGAAAACTTTTGGGATTACTTAACATTTGAAATGTTATCACAATATTCAGCTGTAATATGTGCTGTGGATAATTTTGAAGCGAGAATTCGTTTAAATACATTATGTTCATTTTCAAAAAAACTATTTATAAATACTGGCATTGACCATACATTTGGTGCTGTTGAAGCTTTCCCCTTTGATCAAAATATTAATAACACTGTAGCATGTTATGAATGTGGAATACCTTCTTCTGTTTATCTTAGAATGTCAGAAAGATATTCTTGTGGGTGGATTAGAAAAAAATACTTAAAAGAAAAGGTTATACCAACAACCACAATCACCTCTAGTATTACCTCTGCACATGCAATTTCAGTTTTATTTGAATATTTAAATCCAGACCTCCAAATTGAAGGTTTTGATTATTCTAAATCAGTAAAAAAACTAATCAATACAAAAACCCTTTCAGTGTCAATAACTGATATCCCCATAAAAGAACTATGTCCTTCCACATTTCATAATACTCAAGATACAGTATTCTCAAAATCAAAAAGAAATATGAATAATCTGTTCTCTCAAAATCAAAGTTTAATTGACGCTTCTCAAAACATTAATATTGAGTTTAGTGAACCCATAATTTTATACACCAAAGAAAAGGATGGTTCTAAAAAATATTTCTTTGATAGAGCTGAAAATTACGATGAAACAATATTAATAAAAAATGGAGTTCGCTCTTTAGATGCAAAAATTATACAAAATATAAATTTCAAAACATTAATAGATGAATATAATAAATATGAAATACCTTCTAAGTTCATACTTTGTAATTTAGATAATTATAAAAAAGCAATTATTGTGGAGATGATAAATGAGTGATGATATTATAGAAATTGATCAAGGTGGAGATAACAATATTTCTGTTATTTTAAGAACAGCTGATCAAACAAGAAAAGCTGAAGTAGAGGTTTCAAAAGAAGACTTAATTAGTGAAATAATTGCGAGTGCAATAGAAAATTGGCAACTAGATAAAGAAGTTGATTATTCAATTTCAAATGTTACGCAAAGCATTTCTTTAGATCCAGACCAAACCATTGGTGGAACAAATACCAGCAATGGGGATACTTTAGAAATTCAACCTGTATTGGTTGCTGGTTATGGGTGGTAGAGCATCAAGAATAGAAAATGATTTAAAAAAAGTAAAAGAACTTTGCCTAAAGAGCAATGGGGCTATCAATATTATATCTCAAAATAATGAAGAAATTGAATTAGAATTTAAATATAGAACGATTGAAAATTCATCTGGGAAAATAATTAATAAATCGATTGTTGAAATTGAGTTTGGACCTAAATACCCTTTTATTGAGCCCAAAGCATTTTTTAAATCTGAAATTTTTCATCCCAATGTTTATACTTCAGGACAAATATGTTTCGGGATAAAATGGGTTGGTTCACAAACATTAGATTTTTTGGTTGAAAGAATTGCAAATATAATAATATTTGACTCAAACATTCTTAACCTAGATTCTCCAGCTAATTCAACTGCTGTTAATTGGTATAAAAAAACAATTAGAAACAACCCAGATATTTTTCCTACTGATACATTTGTAAAACAGACACAAACTAAAAAAAGCACTATAAAATGGAAAAATGTGAGTAACAACAATTTTGTTGTCAAAAATTGCCCGAGTTGTAATCAAGCATTAAGGTTGCCCACTGGAAAAAAACTCAAGGTAACATGTCGAAAATGTAAACAGATTTTTGAGACAAAGACATAATAATGAAGTGGAATTCAGTAAAGCCGGATATTAAAATACACAGTCTTCATTCTGTTATAAATGAAATTGGCTTTATGTATGGAATCGCATTTATTAATACCAATGAAAATTACCTATTACTATGTTTTCAGAGTTGTTGGGATAAAATCATCAAACATCTCAAACCACATAAAGTGGAGATGGGTGGATTAATAATTGGCAAAATACATGAAGATCAAAGTTTAGATAAAACAATTGTTCTTTTGGAGGATATTGTTGTTTCAAATGATCACAAAAGTACATCTGTTTCTCTTGAAATGGGTGCAGGTATTTGGTCAGAAGCCAATAGCAATAAAAATAATGACCAAGCAGTTGTAGGTTGGTATCACTCTCATCCAAATCTAGGAGCATTTTTTAGTGGTACCGATGTCAAAAATCAAAAAGCTAATTTTAATTCCGCTTTTCATTTTGGCTTAGTCATAGACCCTTTTAGAGATGAGTATGCGATATTTAGAGGCGCAGAATCAAAACCTATTAATTTATCAAACTTTTTTATTGGAGACAATCATGCTTGGTTGGCGCTGGGTACAACGGTTTAGGCTTCCTTTAGGATTCAGAACATCAATGACTAGAAGAGGAATGGGAGCAAGTTGGGGTATTCCAGGATTACGATTTGGAATATCTCCGTCAAGAAGAAAATGGGTTAGTTTTGGGTTCCCAGGCTTAGGATTGTATTTTTTCAGATACTTGGGTTCACCAAATCAATTTTACAATAGACGAACAAATTCTATCATCAGCGATGATGGTGAAATCATTGAAGATAGTGATTCAAATCAATCATCACGGCAAGGTCAACAAAACTTTAGATATAATTATAGAGTTTCTGCAAATAGAGTTTCAACAAATGCTAAAAAAACAAAAATTACAAAATGGAAGAATTTAAAATGAACAAACCATATCAAAATGTTGGAGATTCATATAACATATAAAGACAGGTTTTTTTTGCCACACGATAAACATTTAGAATTATTATTACTCACAAGTTCTCTAAAACTTTCCAAATTATAATATACACCACATAAACAACTATAGATTTCTTTTGATATATCGATTTTCATACCAGTAAAGGGATCTTTAATATCATTAAAAAAATCAACTGCAGTACTAGCATTATTTTCAAATTGATCGCTTGATGTTTCATATCTTGTTGGTTCAATATTTCTCCTATTTAAGAAAATGAAATAAATGAATACAGAAAAAACAATTAAAGCGAAGATCATTATATAAAAATTAGAGTTGCCTGTTGATTCAGAAGGCTGGACAGGTGTGTCTGGTATTAAATTAGGAACTGGCTTCTTAACTATTTCTGGTTTTTCTTTAGTTAAGGGTTTTTCATCAGATTTGATTTCCGAAACCTTTTTATTTTCGATACAAATTCTACCTTCTTGTTTATATCCATCATTACATGCAAATGTATCTCCTAATTTTCTAGCATTATCAGGAATTTTTACGCATTCACCATTATACTTAATTTGATTTCCACTACATTTAAGAGTTGTTTTAAAAACTGTTTCTGTTTCGCAATCAAGATTTCTAGTTTTTGCATGAGATAAATGTTTTTTTATATCGGGACCTTTGGGATAGTTTTTAATTTGGTTGCATAACTCTGTGTCAGTTAATTTTCCAGAGTTATCGGTTGTTGTTATTTTCCCATCCTTACCCATCAGTGTCTGGCCAAAAGCATTGAGATTTAGTGCAGACAACAATAAAAATAAAATTAAAAAAAATTGAAAATAATTTTTCATAATACGCTTAATTTAATAACAAGGAGTTTCATTATATCGTTATGTTTTAATTTTGCCATAATTTCATGATTGAAAAGACTATGAAAAAAATTTTTGCGATTTTGATATTGATATTTTCTCTTCCTAGTTTGGGTGGAGAATTACCAAAAAATAAAGATCAGATCATCCAACAAATAATTTCTGAATCAATCGCGTCTTATCCCGGAAAATGTGCATGCCCTTATCAAAAAACTTCCAATGGTTCACGTTGTGGTAAAAGAAGCGCCTATTCAAAACCAGGAGGGTATGAACCTATTTGTTTTCCAAGTGATGTTTCAGAAGAAATGATCAATTCTGCTAACGCTTCTTCGAACAAGACTTTGGATCATTCACCAGATTTTG
>CABYVI010000004.1 GCA_902522415.1 uncultured SAR116 cluster alpha proteobacterium
TCTTTGATGAGAGATAAAAAAACTCGATCTGTAATCTTCAGGGCCTTGATGAAAGAAGCTGGAATGATTTTAGGAGTTGAAGCCACTAAAGAGCTGAAATCGTATGAGAAAAAAATTTTAACTCCATTAGAGGAAATGGAAGCTTGCTTTTTGAAAGAACCTGAGCCAGCAGTTGTATCAATTTTAAGAGCTGGAAATGGTTTGTTAGAAGGTTTATTGCAGATAATGCCACATGCAGCTGTAGGGTTTTTAGGAATGTCTAGAGACCATGATACCCTAAAACCTATTGACTATTATCAAAATCTTCCAAATGACATGTCTAATAGATCAGTAATAATTGTTGATCCAATGCTTGCAACAGCAGGAAGTGGAATTGAGGCTACACGCTTAGTAAAAAAAGCTGGTGCAACGTCAATTACTTTCGTATGTCTTTTAGCGGCGCCAGAGGGGATTGCTGCATTCAATGAGGTTCACAGTGATGTTAAGCTAGTTACTGGATCAATAGATAGAGAATTAAACGAGAAAGGGTATATTCTTCCTGGTTTAGGAGATGCTGGTGATCGAATTTATGGAACTTAACCTATACTAATAGCTCCTGTATCACTGCTTGTGACTTGATGTCTATTTGTTTTAAAAAGTTCTCTTCCATAGCCTGAAGAGTAATCAGTGCTAGTATAGCTGACCAATCTTTTATCAAGAAGTTTATTGCTTATTTTTACATTCATAGTTCCTTTTTGAGCGTCTATTTCTATAAAATCTGATTTTTTTATTTTTGAAATAACACCACCATCATTTGTTTCAGGGTTAACATGAACCACTGTTAAGACAGATCCTGAAGCGCCTGACATTCTTCCGTCCGTGATCAAAGCAATTCTATAACCCAAATTTTGAATTACTGATAATATTGGATTTAATGAGTGAAGCTCTGGCATACCATTTGATTTTGGTCCCTGTCCTCTGATTACAACAACACAATTTTTATTTAGTGATCCTTTTTCAAAAGCTTTACTAAATTCTTCTGGTGTTTCAAAAATTTCTGCTTGCTCACAAATTTTCTGGTGTATAGATTTTACAGAAGAGATTTTAACTATACCTTTTCCAATATTCCCCGTTACCACATTTATCCCACCATTTGAACTAAATGGCTTTTTAAATGGACGTAAAATATTTTTATCAAGATCATTATTTTTTAAAATTTTATATATAATTTTATTATTCTTTTCTTCTGGTCTTTTCATATAATCCTTAAATCTATTTTCATTAATTGTTCTGATGTCATTATGAATTAATCCGTTTTCAGATAATTCTTTTATTAAAAAACTAGTACCACCTGCTTTATGAAATTCATTAATGTCTGCTTCACCGTTTGGGTAAACGTTAGTTATAATTGGAGTGACTTTCGATAGCTTTCCAAAGTCTTCCCAATTTATAGTTATTCCGGCAAATTTTGCAATTGCAACTAAATGAATAGTTAGGTTCGTTGAACCACCAGAAGCAAGCAAGCCTACTATTGCATTAACTATTGATTTTTCATTCACCAATTTACCAATGCAACTTTTTTTATCTTCCTCTCTTGATAGTTCTATAATTCTTTTAGAAGCATTTTTTGTAAATAAACTTCTCAAATTTTCTTCAGGATTTATGAAGGCTGCTCCTGGAAGCATCAAACCCATTAATTCTAAAAGTAATTGATTGGTATTAGCTGTACCGTAGAAAGTACAAGTGCCGGGGCTATGGTATGATTTGCTTTCCACCTCTAAAAGTTCAGATTTTGTTATTTTTTTATTTATATATGCTTCTCTGGCTAATTTTTTTTCTTTATTACTGATACCTGTGGGCATAGGTCCTGCTGGAACAAATATTACAGGCAAATGACCAAAAGATAAGCAACCCATAAGCAAACCAGGAACAATTTTATCACAAATTCCAAGCATCAATGCACCATCAAAAACATTGTGACTTAGAGCTACTGCAGTAGATTGGGCTATTACATCTCTAGAAAATAACGATAATTCCATCCCAACTTGTCCTTGAGTTACACCATCACACATAGCAGGCACTCCTCCTGCAAACTGGCAGGTACCATTATTTTTTGTTATGATTTTTTTGATTAAGGTTGGGTAACTTTCATATGGTTTATGAGCAGAAAGCATATCATTATAAGCTGACACTATTCCAATATTTGGTTTTGTCCCTAAGGCAATATCATTTTTTTCTTTTAAATTGCATCCTGCTATTGAATGAGCAATATTGCCACAACTCAAGGTTTCTCTTTTAATTTGAGTAGCTTGTGCTTTTTGTACTTTATCTAAATATAGTTTTCTTGAAACTGAAGATCGCTCAATAATATTATCAGTTACTTCTCTTACGATTTTGTTCATTTTAATCAACATTGCTAAAAGTCTCTAATCTAAAACTGGTTCATACCATTTAAAACCGTTTTTTTCTATAAGTTCGTTAGATGATTTAGGCCCCCATGAACCAGGTTTATAAATCTCTGGTTTGAAATTATTTTCTTTAATTAACTTAACTATTGGATCAATCCAATTCCAAGCTGCTTCAACTTCATCTTTACTAATAAATAGTGTTTGATTGCCTCTTACAACATCCATAAGCAGCCTTTCATAAGCATCCGGTATTCTTTTTTTAAAAGTATCAGAAAAGGATAAATTTAGAAAAGATGGCGCTATTCTAATTCCTCCAGGGCCTGGCTCTTTGCTCATAAGCAATAACTTTAACCCTTCATTTGGTTGAAGTCTTATAATTAGTTGATTGGGCTTTATTTGTTTTTCTATGCTTTGATCAAAAATAAAATGTTTTACAGGCTTAAACGTAACTACAATTTCAGAAACTCTTTTTCTTAATTTTTTACCAGTTCTTACGAAAAAAGGAACACCTTTCCATCTCCAATTATTTATATTTATTTTAAATGCAGCAAAACTTTCTGTTGTGCTCAGATGGTTTTTTGAATCTTTAAGATAAGAGTTTATTTTGGCCCCGTTAATTTTAATTTCACTTCCATATTGCCCTATAGAAAAATCCTCTAATCTTTCAATATTCTGCATTGATTGTAAAATTTTTAATTTCTCATTTCGAACCAGATCAGCATCAAGCTTTGATGGTGGTTCCATAGCAACAAGACATACTAATTGAAGAATATGATTTTGCACCATGTCTTTTATAGCACCATAAGTGTCATAATAAGTTTCTCTGCCTTCTATGCCAATTTCCTCAGACACTGTTATTTGAATATTGCTTATAGAATTATTATTCCAGTGTGTTTCAAAAATTTGATTTGCAAATCTCATGGCCATTAGATTTTGGACTGTTTCTTTGCCAAGATAGTGATCTATTCTGTATATTTGAGCTTCTTTAAAATATTTATTTAATATGGTATTGATCTTGATTGCAGATGGCAAATTATTACCAATAGGTTTTTCAACAATAATCCTTGTTTTTTTATTAACAAAATTATTTGATTTAATAAAATTTGCTGAGGAGCCAAATAATTCAGGTGCTGTTGCAAAATAAAAAAGCCTAATTTTGTTATCATCGTTCAAACATTTTTGGAAAGATAATAGGTTTTCTTTATTTGGATTGGTTATATCAATGCAGTAGTATTTAATTTTAGATAGAAATTTTTTTATTAAACTGGAACTGCCACCAGTATTTTTTGGAGTATTTTTTTTCAGTAAATTTATGAATTCACTGTCATTTAATTTTTGTCTTGCTAAGCAAAATACTCGCGAATTTTCAGGAATTTGGCCATCAACATATCTTTTTAATAATGCAGGCAAGATCTTTGTTATTGATAAATTACCTGTAGAGCCGATTATAGTAATATCGAATTCTTGTATTTCTGAATTTGGGTGTATCATTAAATTGTTTTAAAATTTTTCTTAATATTAAACGAAAAAAATAAAAATTAAACCAAATAAATTTAAATTTATTTAATAAAGAATTAAAAAAATTTTAATCTAAATTAATTCTGGTAAATACAATTTTTATTATTTAATCTAATATGATGCGCCTTTTTAAAAACCTAGCCAAATTTTTTGAATATTTGAATAAAAATGTTTTCTTTCTGGCATCAGCACAAGTTTTTTCTATGACTGCCATGAATATTAATATAATTACAACGGGTTTAGCAGGATTTATTATTGCACCATATGGATGGTTATCAACTTTTCCATTAAGTCTTCAATTTATATTGACTATGATATCAACTTTTCCATGTTCTATTTTAATGTCAAAATATGGTAGGAAAAAAATCTTCTTAGCTGGCATAATCTCGATTTCATTTGGTGGGTTTTTGATGACCATTGCACTAATTCAAAGAAACTTTAATATTTTTTGTTTAGGTTCAATCTTTTTAGGTATTGGTCACTCTTCAAGTTTATTTTATAGATACGCTGCGACTGAAACAGTTCCAAAAAGCGTTCAACCAAAAGCTATGTCACTGGTTTTATCTGCAGGATTAATAGCTGCTTTTCTTGGTCCTTATATTTACAAAATGTCTGCAGATTTAGTTTTGAACAGTTTATATGCTGGAAGTTATTTTTTAATGGCGATTATACAATTAATTGCAGCCTTTTTTATCATTAGAATTGAAATACCTATTCCTCCAATAAAAAAGCGTGGGGGAAGAAAAACTATTGAAATTTTTAAAAACCCCTCAATGATAAGAGGGGTCATATCAGCTGCAGGTGGTTATGGAATAATGAGTTATCTTATGACGGCAACGCCATTACAAATTATTAATGTTTGTAAATATAGTATTTCAGAAAATGCTAGTATAATTCAATGGCATGTCATTGCAATGTTTGCACCTTCATTTTTTACTGGCTCTTTAATTCAAAGGTTTTCTGTTGAGAGGATTCTTGTAACTGGAATACTATTTTATTTATTAGTGGTAGTAGTTGCTTTTTTAGCAAATACACCTGACCAATATCTTTTAGCGCTTTTCTTATTAGGAATAGGATGGAACTTTTTGTATATTGGAGGTTCTAGTTTAATAGTAAGTCTTACTAAACCTGAAGAACAGGGAAGGGTCCAAGGTATTTCTGATTTAATAATATTTGGTACAGTTTCAATCTCTTCCCTAAGTGCAGGTTTAGCACACTATACATTAGGATGGGATAAAATGGTAATATATTCATTGCCAATAATGTTAATAATAATTCTAGCAAATATGATTAATATTAAAAAATGATTTTTGCATTGCACAATCAATGTGAAGAAATAATTGATCAATATTTAGATATTTTTTCATAGTCTAATACAAAATAAAGAAAAAAAAGCTGCAAATTAATTGCAGCTGAGTTCAGGGAGGAAATATAAAAATTTTTATTTTGCAATGCATTAATAGCATTATTCCACGATTCTGTCAATTTTGGAAAATATTGTCAAATCATTTTTAATTTTTTTTAAGCCATTGATTTTGATAAATTAATCACTTCATAAGGAGCATGTCCACTTTCACGTAAATTTTTAACCGTTAATTCTGGACTTGATCTTTTTGCAATTCTATTTCCTGAATGGTCATTTATCAGTGCGTGGTGCATCCATTTTGTTTCATTCAAATCTAATAAAATTTGTAATAATCTATGAATATTAGAGTAATTGAATAGATCATTACCTCTAATTATGTGGGATATACCATCAGCGTTATCATCAACAGTTACAGAAAGATGATAGCTAGTTGAAATATCTTTTCTAGCAATAATTAAATCACCAAACTGCTCAATATCAATAGGTAATCTTCCAACATTGATATCATGCCAATAAAGTTTTTCTTCATGTTGTTTCAAAAAATCTATGCATTTTCTAATATTTAATCTCCATGCAGGTGTGATCCCAATATCCTCTCTAATTTTTATTTCTTGTTCGGATAACAAAAAATGCCCTATTTTAGAATCTTCTTTGTGGGGAGCTGTTAAAGCTTCTTTTGCCTCTTTCCTTGATAGCCAACAAGGATATATTAAATCTTTACTTTTTAAAGAATTCAATGCTCTTGAGTATTGTTTTCTCCGCATAGATTGATTTTTGGTTCTAAAGAAAGGAATTTTAAGCCAATTTATGTCCTTTATAATTGCCTCTGTATAAATATTTTTACATCTTGTAAAATCAATGTCTTCTATTCTTAAAATAAATTTGCCATTATGGTTTTTAGAATATTCGTATGAGCATATCAGAGAGTAAATATGTCCTAAATGGAGAAACCCAGTTGGAGATGGTGCGAACCTTGTAACAATCATATAAACTCTCAAAATAATTAAAAAGGTGTCAAAATGACTATAGAATTAAAAGGACCTAATTTTAAACATCAAAATCAAGATATTGAAAGAATATGTATTTTCTTTCATGGTTGGGGTAGTAATGGAGATGATCTAATATCATTAGCTCCAATTATGTCTAAATATTTACCAGAAATGCTTTTTGTTTCTCCAAATGCTCCTGAAATATGCGATATGAACCCTGATGGAAGGCAATGGTTTAATATAATGGATAGAGAAAAAGGTATCGATAGTCCTATTTCTAGTATTGAAAAATATATAAGAAATATAAAATTAGAATATGGTGTAAGTAATAGTAAAATTTTTTTATTTGGTTTTAGTCAAGGTGCAATGATTGCATTACATTATGGTTTAAGGGCAAGTGAGAAATTCGCAGGTATCTTAGCTTTTTCTGGTTCTTTGATATCACCACACAGAATGTCTGAAATAAAAAATAATACTCCTGTTATGATTATTCATGGGGATTTAGACGATGTTGTTCCATTTGATGAGATGGAAAAAGCATCTATGGCGTTAGAAAAACACAACCTGAATGTTGAAAAACACTCTATCCCTAATTTAGGTCATGGTATCAATGATTTTGGAATACAAAAAGCTATAGATTTTATGAAAAAATTAAAAAATTAAAAAATTAAATAGTTATTAATTGTAAATTTATATGTTTATTGTAACTATTAAATAGAATTATTTTAATTGGATTTTATGCTGAATTATTCTCCTACATTAGTTCTTAATTCTGACTTTAGGCCTCTGAGTTATTTTCCTTTATCTTTATGGTCATGGCAAGACACTATTAAAGCTGTTTTTTTGAATAGAGTAAATATTCTTTCTGAATATGAGGAAGTTATTCATTCACCGTCATTTGAAATAAAATTACCATCTGTGATATCACTAAAAGAATATGTACAGCAATCTAGAGATCCAGCATTCACCCGTTTTAATGTTTTTCTAAGAGACAGCTTTTGTTGTCAATATTGTAATATGAAATTGCCCACTCAGCAGCTTACTTTTGATCATGTTTTGCCTAGGTCTTTAGGTGGAAAAACAAATTGGTCAAATGTTGTAACTGCATGTCAAAAATGTAATTTTAAAAAAGGTAATAAAATTTTAAGGAATACAGGTCTAACTCTTAAAAATCCACCAAAACAACCCTCAACATGGTTGTTACAAGAAAATGGTAGAGCTTTCCCACCTAATTACTTACACCAAAGTTGGATGGACTATCTATATTGGGATACTGAATTAGAAAAAAATTAAATTTTTAATATTTAATCTTTTTTATAAAACTCAAATAAATTAGTACAAAAGTTTCAATTAATGAAAGTAAAGTATTCCAGTTCGTCATCGAAAGACCTAAGAAACTCCATACAACAATATCACAACCAACAACTGGTTTATCGAGAAGTTCTTGAAGTGTTACTATAGTGTTTGTTGAAAGACTTGAGCAACTTCCGGGAGAGTTAAAAATACCTAGCTCTACTCCTGAATGCCAGAAGCCTATTACAGCACTTGCAAAAGCTAAAAAAATTAGTAACAGCAAAAAAATTTTTAGATATTTTTGTGAAATAATTAATAATATACAGAATATAATAATTGCTATATGAGGCCATCTCTGCCAAAGACACATTTGGCATGGAATTAACTTTTCAAAATACTGGAAAGCTAGTGCTATTATTAACAAACCACCTGAATAAATTAAACCAAAAATTGCAGGGTTATTTATTTTTATATAATTAAAAACCATATGATAATAATAAATATTCCAATAATTACTGTAGTAATTGTTAAATTATTTGCTAGAATTTTAATAGCCTGTTCTCCAAAAAAATATGATAGTGAAGCAACTATTGAAAATCTTAAACCTCGACCAAAAATAGAACCAATGATGAAAATTAATAATGGAACACCAGTTGCTCCAGATGAAAGAGCAATTAACTTATAAGGCAAAGGTGTAAAAGCGCCAATAAATGAAAGTAAAAATCCCCATTCACTAATTGCTTGATTAACATTTCTAAAATCATGAATAGATACGCCAGGAATATATTCAATTATATTTTGAAGACCAATACCTAAATAAAGACCGATTAACCAACCAAAAATACCACCAATTACTGATGCTAAAACTGTTAAACTGGTTAAAAAGACCACCTTATTGGGTTTTGCAATTATACATGCTGCAAGCAGAGGATCTATTGGGATAGGAAAAATTATCGATTCTGCAAATGAAAGACCAAACAAAAACTTATTTGTTGTTTTGCTTGATGATATTTCACTAATTTTTTTGTAAAAATTATTTTTTTTTAAAAAATTTATTCTAATAAGATTACTTTCCTAAAGCTTAACCTGATAGTATTTTCAATGGTACGGATGGTCGGACTTGAACCGACAAGGTGTTGCCACCGGGGGATTTTGAATCCCCTGCGTCTACCAATTCCGCCACATCCGCAGAAATAAATATAAATAAAAATATTATCTTTAATTTAATATTAATCAATAACTTTATATAAAATTCTTGTTCTTTATGCGATTATTAATTCTTGTCAAATAATTATCATTTAAACCTAAATTTTGAAGACTTTCACGTGTTTTATCTAAATATTCTTTTGCAGTTCCTAAAAAACCCTGGGCTCTCGAAATCATATATGCTGTTTCGGCTTCTGATAGTGATGTAATATAATTTTCATGTTTTTTATTTATAACGAAAGCTATCATGTTAATTTTTCCTTCTTCTGTATAACCTTTTATTATTTTAGGAACGTATGCACCCATAATCATTTCTCTTCTCCATACCAGATCTAATTCTTCATAAATTTTCTTATTGTTGATTTTGAGTGCTTGCCCCGTTACTGAACCACCATTTTCGAGACCTAAAACAAGGCCTGGAAATTTTTTGCTCCCTCTACCAATTTGTGTCTTAAGACAATATCTTCTTCTGTAACCAAAAGTTTTCACCTTTAACTTTTTAATTGGTTCAATAACAGGATTCCAAATTAGAGATCCATATCCGAATAACCAAACATCACTTTTAGTATTGTCAGGAACCAGACTTCTTCTAGACTTTAAAAGTGTTTCATCATCAAGAAGTTTAGAGCCTAAACCTTGTTCCTTTACAAATGTGCGTAATTTATCACCTTGAATATTTTTTTTGTTCAATTGAATTGTCTTTAGCATCTATTGAATAAATAAGAGAAAAGTTAAAATTTTGTTATTTCTTTTCATTTAAAGTAACAACTCTTTGTGGAAATGGAATTTCAATTTTAGCTTCATCTAAAACAGACTTTGTTCTTTTCATTAAATCCCAGTATAATCCCCAATAAACATTATTTTTTGCATAAAGTCTTAGTCTAACTGTAATAGAACTATCCCCGTAATTGACAACAAGTCCTTGTGGTGATGGTTTCTTTAAAACTCTTTCATCATTGGATAAAGTTAATAAAGTTTCTAAAACAAAATCAATATCAGCTTCATAAGAAACACCAATGTCAATATCCATTCTTCTTGTATTATACCTAGAATGATTTATAATTGTTGAAGACCAAATAGTGCTGTTAGGAATAGAAATATATACATTATCAAATGTATCTATTGTTGTTGTGAATAATCCTATTTCCCTTACAGTCCCTGAAACATTTGCTGCTTCTATCCAATTTCCTACTTTGAAAGGTCTTAGAAACAATAACATTACCCCAGCAGCAACATTTGACAAAGTTCCCTGTAGTGCAAGGCCTATAGCTAATCCTGCAGCTCCTAATACAGCGATAATTGAGGTAGTGTTCACACCAAATTGAGCTAATACAGCGACAATTGTTACTACTAACAGAGCATAACGAATTACAGATCCAGCAACGGGAGGTAATGTTGGATCTAATTTATCAACTTTTATAAGAGTTTCCCTAATCCATATACTTATTCTAGAAGAAAACCAGATTCCAATAATAAGAGTGATAACAGCAGCTAAAAAATTAATTGACCAATCAATTGCTAATTGAATAATAGTGGGAAATTCATTAGAAAAGTTAATATAGTCCATTATAGTATTTATAGTTATATTTTTTTTGATTTTAATGTTTTAGTAAATTAAATCTACCCCTAATAATTTGTTTATATTATTAATTTAAAAAATATGTAGATTTAATTTTAATATATGAGTTTTAAATGAAAGTTCTTAATTGGAAAATTTCTGACAAAAAATTAAATATTAAACCAAGTGCAGCAGTAATTGGAAATTTTGATGGTGTGCACAGAGGGCATTTGGAAGTTTTAAAAAATGCAAAAGAATTTTCAAGTAAATCAAATTTACCTCTTTCGGTTTTGACTTTTGATCCGCACCCTAGAGAATTTTTTTCAAAAGAAAATACAAATTTTTTATTGCAAACAGTCTTAGAAAAGGCTGAAGTATTAAGTAAAAATAATATTGATTATTTAATAAATTTAAAATTCGATGACCTTCTTTCAGAATTAAGTCCAGAACAATTTGTTGAAAAAGTTTTATTTGAAAGCCTATCACTAAAGCATATCTTTGTAGGAAAAGATTTCAAATTTGGGAAAGACAGAGCTGGTGATATTAATTCACTTAAAAGTTTTGGCTTAAAATATAGAATTGGTCTTTCATCTATAAAACTAAAAAATCAGAATGGAATCTCGATTTCATCTACAAAAATTCGTAACAATCTTAAGAAAGGAGAAATCAAAGAAGCTAATGAATTATTAGGTAGACCCTATATGATATCTGGTTTAGTTATTGAGGGTGATAAAAGAGGAAGGCAAATTGGTTTTCCTACAGCAAATATTTCATTAGGGAATCTAATCAGACCTGCATTTGGTGTTTATGCAGTTTTAATAGAAGGTATAGAAAATAAAGTTTTAAGAGGTATAGCAAATATTGGAAGGAGGCCTACAGTAAATGACAGAGGGGTTCTTCTAGAAGTCAATATTTTTGATTTTAATAAAGATATTTATGGTAAAAAAATATTTATTTCCCTTATAGACTTTATTAGAGATGAAAAAAAATTTAACGGAATAGAGAATTTGAAAAAACAAATTTTTATGGATGTAAAACTCTCAAAAAGTATTTTAGGAAATGCTTAGATAGATAAATTATATAGAAGGTACAAGTAAAACATGGACTATAAAGAAACAGTATTTTTACCAAAAACAGAATTTCCAATGAAGGCTGGTTTACCTAGAAAAGAACCAGAAATACTTCAAGATTGGGATGATATTAATATCTATCAAAAGCTTCGAGAATCAAGAAAAGGTCAAGAAAAATATATACTTCATGATGGCCCACCTTATGCGAATGGCAACCTTCATATTGGAACAGCTCTTAATAAGATTTTAAAAGATATAATAAACCGTTATCAATCAATGCTTGGAAAAGATGCCAATTATGTACCTGGTTGGGATTGTCATGGCCTTCCTATTGAATGGAAAATTGAGGAGCAATATAGAAAAAAAGGAAAAGATAAGGATGCAGTACCTGTTATAGAATTTAGAAAAGAGTGTAGAGAATTTGCAAAAAAATGGATGGATATTCAATCAAAAGAATTTCAAAGGCTTGGTGTTTGTGGAAACTTTGCTAATCCATATACCACAATGACTTATGCTGCTGAAGCTTCAATAGCAAATGAAATGGGTAAATTCTTACTTAATGGTGGTTTGTATAGAGGATCTAAACCAGTTATGTGGTCTGTTGTTGAAAAAACAGCTCTAGCTGAAGCTGAAATAGAATATGAAGATCATAAATCTACAACTATTTATGCAAAGTTTAATGTTAAAGAAACAAACTTTGAAGAAATTAAAGGTGCTAATGTTGTTATATGGACTACAACACCATGGACAATGCCTGGTAATAGAGCAGTAGCATTTTCAAAAAATATAAATTATGTTCTACTGAAAATTACAAAAACTAACGAAAATAGTTTAGCAATGATCAATCAAA
This sequence comes from uncultured SAR116 cluster alpha proteobacterium, assembly GCA_902522415.1. GTDB lineage: Bacteria > Pseudomonadota > Alphaproteobacteria > Puniceispirillales. Next base: position 12,238 of record CABYVI010000004.1, read on the forward strand.
AAATTATTATTGCTAAAGACCTTTTAAAAGAAGTTACACATAATTGTAAAATAATAGAGTGGGAAGAACTTTTAGAAATAAAAGGAGAAAAATTTCAAGATGTCGTTTTATCACATCCTCTCTCAGACCATGGTTACGATCATAATGTAAGAATGCTTCCAGCCGAATTTGTTACAGTAGATCAAGGTACGGGATTTGTGCATATTGCTCCAGGCCATGGTGAGGACGATTATTTCTTGGGAAAACAATATAATATAGAGGTCCCTGAAACTTTAGAAGGAAATGGAAAGCTTTTAGAACACTTGCCATTATTTGGTGGCATGCATGTGTTAAGAGATAATTCAAAAATCGCAGATATATTGTCTGAGAAAAACTCATTGATAGGCAGAGGAGAATTGATACACTCTTATCCTCATTCTTGGCGCTCTAAAGCTCCATTGGTTTTCAGAAATACTCCACAATGGTTTATTTCAATGAATGAAAATAACTTAAAAGAGATTGCACTAAAAGAAATTCAAAAAACAAAGTTTTATCCCTTAGCTGGGAAGCAAAGACTTTACTCTATGATTGAAAATAGGCCTGATTGGTGCCTGAGTAGACAGAGGGCTTGGGGAATTCCAATTCCTGTATTTATTAACAAAAAAACAGGTGAACCATTAAGAGATAAGTTTGTTATTCAAAGGGTGGTGGAGGCTTTTAAAATAAAAGGTTCAGATGCATGGTTTGATACTCCTCCCGAAAAATTTTTAGAGCCAGAATATAATATTGATGAATTTGAACAAGTTCAAGATATTGCAGATGTATGGTTTGACTCTGGTTCAACGCATGCTTTTGTTCTTGAGGACAGAGATGATTTACAAAGTCCAGCTAATCTCTATTTAGAGGGTTCAGATCAGCATAGAGGTTGGTTTCATTCCTCTCTTTTAGAATCTGTTGGTTCAAGAGGTGTGGCTCCTTTTGAAGGTATATTAACTCATGGGTTTGTACTTGATGATAAAGGTAGAAAAATGTCTAAATCTTTGGGGAATACAGTTAATCCACAGGATATTTTGAGAGATTATGGGGCGGATATTTTGAGGCTTTGGGTTGCTGGCTCTGATTATTATGAGGATCTAAGAATAGGTCCAGAAATTATAAAACATCATACTGACCACTACAGAAGATTAAGAAATACTCTAAGATATCTTTTGGGGAGTCTTAACGATTTTAAAGAGCAAGAGAAAATTGACTACACAAAACTACCACAACTAGAGCAATGGCTACTGCATAGAATATTTGAAATGAATGTATCTATTAAAGAAAAAATCTTAGATTATCAATTTCATTCCATATATACAGAAATTCATAATTTTTGTACAATAGAGCTATCTTCGTTTTACTTTGAAATAAGAAAAGACCTTCTGTACTGTGGAGACTCAGACAGTAATGATAGACGGGGATGCAGAACTGCATTAGATATACTTTTTAGACATTTGACAACTTGGCTAGCTCCGATTTTGTGTTTCACTTCTGAAGAGGCTTGGCAATGTTATATAAAAGATAAAAAAAATTCTATTCACCTAAAAACAATTCCAAATTCAAAAGATCAATGGAAAAATGACGATCTTAATAATAAATGGAAAAGAATTAGGTACATAAGAAGTATTGTATTGGCTAAAATTGAGGAAGCGCGCAACAATAGTATTATTAAATCAAGCCTTCAAGCAAAAGTAGAGTTAATTTTATCAAAATCTGATAAGAGTTTGTTTGCAAATTTAGTTCCTGAAGATTTATTTATAACTTCTGAAGTTGATTTTATAACAGAAGAAATTGATGAGCCAAAAGTAAATATTAATTCTGCCTCCGGAAATAAATGTGGAAGATGTTGGAAAATCTTACCAGAGGTAAAAGAAGATGGTATTTGTAAAAGATGCTCTGATGTTATTAAAAAACACTATAGTTAAATCATAAATGGATTTTTTCTTTAATTTGAAAAATAATTTTAGGCTTTCGATTTTTTATATTCCTTTTTGTGCCCTAGTAATTGATCAAATTTCAAAATATTTTATTTATACTACTTTGTTTTTAGAGTTTAGAGTTGTTAAAATTTTCCCAGTATTAAATCTAGTTCCAGTATGGAATAGTGGAATTTCATTTGGTATGTTTGATGATAGTGGAGATTTAGGTAAAATAATTTTTACAACATTGGGGCTAACCTTTGGTTTAATAATTCCTTTTTACACGGTCAACTGGAATTTTTATGAAAGAATTGGTTCTGGCCTAATATCTGGTGGAGCTTTTGGTAATTCCTTTGATAGAATCATTCATGGTAGTGTAATAGATTTTATAGATTTTCATTGGAAACAAATTCATTTTCCTACATTCAATTTTGCTGATACTTTTATATCATTAGGAGTAGCTATAATTTTTTTTGCTAGTTTTAAAAAAGAGAATTAATATTTAGATATTTAAAGGATTTATAAACGTGAAATATTTTGTTTTAATTGGTTTCTTAATTTTAGGTATGATCATAAGTGGTTGTTCAAATTTACGTCAGGCAGTTGGAAGCGAAAAAATAAAACTAGATGAATTCGCAATTGTCGAAAAGAATAAACTAATTATGCCGCCCAAATTTGATTTACAAGCAGAATTAGATATCACAAGTAACTCTGAATCAAAGGCTAAAGAACAGATCTCCCTCTTGTTTGGCGTGGAGCGACGAATGAAAATGGATATCATAGATGATCAATTAGCTCAATATTTTTCATTTGATCAGATAGAAGAGAATATCAGAGAAATTGTTGATGAAGAAACATATAATCTCCAGGTTAAAAGTAGAGCTGGAATTAATATGTTATTTGGTGATAATGAAAATCCAAAAATTGGGCCATTACTTGATCCTGTAAAAGAGAAAGAGAGAACAGAAAAGCTATTAGCAAACTAATGTTTCTATTGTCACTATTTGAGGTATGAATGGCTATAAAAATACTATCAGATGATTTAATAAATCAAATTTCTGCAGGAGAGGTGGTTGAAAGACCTGCCAATATCGTTAAAGAACTAATAGAAAACTCAATTGACTCGGAAGCAACAAAAATAGAGGTTTTTCTTAGAAATGGTGGACTTCAGTCTATCATTGTTAATGATAATGGTAATGGAATAAGTGAAAGTGAATTGCCAACTGCAATTTTGAGATACGCAACATCTAAATTAACAAACAGTAATTTAAATGAAATTAATAATTTTGGTTTCAGAGGCGAAGCCCTACCAGCAATTGCCTCTATATCAAAAATGAAAATAATAAGCAAAATTCAGAATCAAAATTATGCATCATTATTAGAGCTAGAAAACGGAAAGATAATAAGTCAAAAACCATCGAATAGAGATAAAGGCACTTCAGTTTCGGTCTACTCTATTTTTGAAAAAACCCCAGCAAGATTAAAATTCTTGAAATCAAATAGAATTGAAACATCACATTGTAAAGATATATTTTTGAAAATTGCAATATCTCATCCACACATTGAATTTAAGCTTAATATTGACGGAAAAAATATATATAATTTTCATTATGAAGGAGTTGATTACTTAATTAATTCAGAAAGAATTAGTGCTGCTTTTGGTGATGACTTTATAAATAATTCTCTTGAAATTAGCTCGTCCAAAAATGAATATGGTATTTACGGAAGAATTAGTTATCCAACATTAAACAGTTCAACATCTTTTAACCAATTTTTGTATGTTAATAAACGCTCTGTAAAAGATAAAAAAATTTTAGGAGCTATAAAAGCTGCGTATTCTGAAACAATTCCAAAGGGTAGATTCCCAATGCTTGTTTTATTCCTTGAAATACCAACCTCATCTGTAGATGTTAATGTCCACCCATCTAAAACTGAAATAAGGTTTGAAAATGAAAGAATGGTTTCTGGTATTATTGTATCAACAATTAGATCTAAGATATCAGAATTAACTAGACCAATTTCAAAAAATATTGAAAAAAATCTAACTCTTAGTGAAGAAGGTCAAGTAAAATTAATGGAGGAGAATACAAATACTAATATAAAAAATTATAATAAAACTGATACAATATTTAATGGGGGACACATTAATTTTCAGCCATCTGTCAAAACTAAGGCGGTAAAAATTGTTCCAGAAATTATTGACTACCCAATGGGTGCAGCAAGGGCTCAATTTCTAAAAAATTATATAATATCTGAGACAAAAGATGGAATAATAGTAATTGATCAGCATGCAGCACACGAGAGAATTGTTAAAGAGGAGATGCTCTTACAAAGAAAAAATAATAAAATAGAATCACAGATATTATTAATACCTGAAGTTATAAAATTATCATCAGCTCATTTAGATGTTGTATTAGATAATTTTGAAACCATTAAAAGTATAGGATTTGAAATTGAGATTTTTGGAGATGATTCTGTATTAATAAGGGCTGTACCTGATTTATTAAATGGAGCTAATATTCAAGAATTAATTAAAGATGTGGCACAAGAGTTATTTGAAACTGGTGCCCAAAATAGTATTGACCAAAAAATAGATACAATTATCTCAACTAGCTCATGTTATGGATCAGTTCGTTCAGGAAGAGACCTCTCTATTGAAGAAATGAATGCTCTTTTAAGAAAAATGGAAACTACACCAAATTCTAGCCAATGTAACCATGGCAGACCTACTTCAATAAAGTTATCAATAAACGATATTGAAAAGTTATTTAAGAGAAGGTGAGTATTTCAGAAAAATGATTAGCGATTTTCCAATTTTTTTTACTAACAGCTCTTCAAAAAATTCAATCTTTTCAATTTTTTCTTTAGAAGATGCCTCTAACACTATTATCGCACCAGGAATTAATGCATTAAAACTAATTAGTTTTTCAAGAGTTTTTGAAAAAAAATTAGAAAAATAAGGAGGATCCATAAACACTAATTCCGCAGGATCATTTTCCCATTTTGATAAATCAAAAATATCAGAATTCATTATTTCAAATATATCTGGAGAGTTAGTAATTTTAATATTTTCTTTTATTAATTCTGTGGCATTTTTATCTTTATCAATAAAAATAACCTTTTTAGGTTTACCTCTTGAAGCTGCTTCAATACCCAAAGCACCAGTACCAGCAAAAATATCAACTATAATACTAGCATTTAAAGGGTATCCAATTTTTCCACCCTCTAAAATATTCATTAATGTTTCTCTTAGTCTATCTGATGAAGGCCGAGTTAAAATACCCATTGGACTTAAAAGTCTTTTTCTTTTATATTTTCCTGATATGATTCGCATCAAATTTTATGCATTAAGCCAAGTTGATTTTTTATAACATTTTTATTGATTTCTAAAACTTCACAACTTTTTAAGTTTCCTAGTTGAAAAGGGCCGTATGATAATCGGATCAATCTATTTACTGGATAACCTAAATGATCCATTATTCTCCTTATCTCTCTGTTTTTCCCTTCTCGAATTCCAATAAGTATCCAGGCGTTAGAGCCTTTTTGAATTTCTAAACTTGCTTCAATGGGACCAGTTTTAAAGTTATCTAGTTTTATTCCATCTTTAATTTTTAAAAGAGCTGATTTATCAACAATACCATGTACTCTTACTTTATATTTTCTCAACCACCCTGTTGAAGGTAATTCCAGTTTCCTAGAAATTGCTCCATCATTAGTTAAAAGTAATAGCCCCTCTGAGTCATAATCTAATCGACCAACACTAATCACTCTGGGTAGTGATTTTGGGAGAATCTGGAAAATAGTTTTTCTACCTTTGGGGTCATTTTCAGTAACAAGACAACCTTTGGGTTTATGGAACCTCCATATTTTTGTTAAAGAGGGTTTAGGAAGAGGAATATTATCTACTAAAATTTTATCTTTTTCAGATACATTAGTTGCGGGTGTACTTAGAATAACGTTATTAACTTTTACCCTTCCTTCAGCAATCCATCTTTCAGCTTCACGACGAGAACAGACGCCAGCACGAGATAGTTTTTTTGCAATTCTTTCTGTTTCACTTGATTTTGTTAATTTATTATTTTTCATAGTATTGTATAATTAATTATGTTTTTTAAAAATAAACTTTTAAATTTATGAAAACAATTACTAATAATAATTACCCAATGGAAATTGCTATTAAAGAAGCAAAAAAAGCCTTTTTAAAAAATGAAATTCCCGTTGGAGCTGTAATAACAGATGAAAAAGGAAATTTAATTGCAAAAGCATTTAACAAGGTAGAAACAAGAAAAGATCCAACAGCACATGCTGAAATACAAGCTATAAAGAAAGCAACTTTAAAAACCAAAAATAAATATTTAAAAAATTGTAATATTTACGTTACTTTAGAGCCTTGTTCAATGTGTGCATCAGCTATTCAAAATGCTAGAATAAAAAGACTGTATTTTGGATGTTACGACGAGCAGAGAGGTGCTGTTACTAATGGAGTAAAAATTTTTAATCAACAGTATTGCAATCATAAACCAGAAATTTACGATGGAATTAGAGAATCAGATTGTAACTTATTATTAAAAAAATTTTTTAAAAAACTTAGAACTTAAAAATATATATAATCAAATTTATTTTTATGAACTAAAGAACTGATTATAAAGTTACATTTTATTATATTTTATTCTCAAAATTTAAAATAAATATATATAAAAAATTTAAGACTATGGTTAATTTATTTTAGTAATATTAATCTTATATAAAAACAAAAGACTTAAGAACTTAAATAAAGTTAATGGCAGATATAACTAATTCAAAAGTCTGGGATATTAAAGAATTGTCCCAGGCAATAAAAAATACAATTGAGAATTCATTCGAATATATCAAAATTAAAGGTGAAATATCTAAACCCAGTTTTCCTTCTTCTGGACATGTTTATTTTTCTTTGAAAGATGAAACATCCTTAGTTAATGCCACTATCTGGAAATGGAGTTTGTCTAATATTGGATTAATGCCAGAGGAAGGACTTGAGGTCATTTGTAGTGGAAGGTTAACTACTTACCCAGGCAGATCATCATATCAAATTAATGTATCAAAAATTGAGCATGCTGGAGAGGGCGCACTTTTAAAACAGCTAGAGGAGAGGAAAAAATTTTTTTTTTCAAAGGGTTATTTTAGTGAAGATCTAAAAAAACCTCTACCACCTTTCCCAGAGTGCATCGGGGTTATTACAAGTATTAAAGGATCAGTCATTGAAGATATAATAGAAACCATTCAGGGTAGATGGCCATCTAAAGTTTTAATTTATTCAGTTCCAGTTCAGGGAAGTATAGCAGCTGATAAAATTTCTGAAGCTTTAGAGTATTTTAACGATATAGAAAAAAATAAAATTACTAAGCCAGATGTTTTAATTATAGCAAGAGGTGGTGGGAGCGTTGAAGATCTATGGGCATTTAATGAGGAAAAAATTATAAAAGCAGTATTTGCAAGTTCTCTTCCAGTAGTCTCTGCAATTGGTCATGAAACAGATACAACTTTGATTGATTATGTTTCAGATCTTCGGGCCCCAACTCCAACAAAAGCAGCCGTTTTAGTAACTCCTAACAAAGACGATATTAAAATAAAAATCAGTGACTTTTTAAAAAGGATTAATTATTCAATTTATAATAAAATTGAGGAAAAAAAAGCTAGAATTTTATTTCAGAAGAAAAATTTTGATAAATTGGAAAACTTTTTATCCTCTCCAAATCAGAGGCTAGATTTAAGAATAAATGAGAAGAATAATTCAATAAATAGTTTGCTATCTAATAAAAATTTAAACTATTTGTCTTTAAAATCAAAACTTGGCAGTCCAGATAACCTTTTTTATAAAATAGAAAAGGAAGTTGAAAAACTTCTTCATGAAGTTTCAAATTTAATTGATATTAAATTAAATTCTAATCGCCTAAAGTTTGTCGAAATATACAAGAATATCAGTCCCAAAACAATTATTTCATTTATAGATTTTTATAATAAAGACGTTAATTCAAATTATTTGAGGGTTGAGACTAATTTACAAAATAAATTATTAATCCATGAAGAAAAAGTAAATTCTCTTATGAGATTGTTGCAAAATAAAAATTTGTCAAACCTATTTGATAAAGGTTTTGTTTATATAGAAAATGAGTATGGTGAAAAGATTTCTGAACTAAAAAAAATAAGAACTAGTCAAACTTTGAATTTAAAATTTAAGGATGGTAAAGCTAAAGCAAAGATTTTTGATATAAAATTAAATTAGGTATAAATATCAAACTTTCCATCTTCTATGATGCCAAAACCATTGACCAGGGTGCTCATCTATCCAAGACGAAATAACCTTGTTTATTTCCAGCATAATATTCTTAATTTTTGTTTCTTTGTCACCTTTAAATTTATCTAGATCAATTCTTGGATGTATAACAATGTCAAAAAAGCTTCCTTTTTTTCTAATAATTTGAAGTGGTATTATTGGACATTTCAGTTTCAGTGACATAACTGCAGGAGATGTAAGAGTATTTGCTGGTTTCCCCATAAAATCAATTTTTATTCCGGTGTTAAGTCTTTGATCTGACAAAAGAAGCACTATTCCTTTCGAACGAAGAACTGACAACATTTTAATAGCCCCCTTGTTTCCTTTTGGCACTACCTCACCAGGTAAGGGTGACTGTTTCTTTCTTAATATCCATTCTGCTAAAGGGGCATTTAATTTTCTGTAAACTCTCATAATAGGTCTATTTATTGATACTCCAGGGTAGGGAGTTAATTCCCAGTTTGCTAGATGAGCAGCAACAAATATAAACGCATCCGAATTATCAGGCAGATTTTCTTTGCCCTTTACTGTAATAAACTTCTCTATGTTGCCCAAATGGGGGTACTCACCTGCATTACGTCCAAGATTTTCAACAGCTTCATAAAATATTTTTTGTTGTTCAGATTTATCTAATTTAGGGTAAATTAATCGTATATTATCTAAAGCCCTCTTGTTTTGAGGAATAATTGGGGATAAAATTAAAGCTAATTTTCCCCCCAACCAACTAGCAGTTTCAGGTTTTAAACATGAAAAAAAATAAAATAGAAATATAGCTAAAATACCTTGTAAAGGTTCAAATAATATTCTTTCTATTATCTTTTTAATTTTTTTCATCTAAAAATTTTTTCAATTCATCAATAAAAAATTTTTCATTTTCCATCTTTAATTTTATGGGAAATGGTAGAATATATTTTTTGATTATACCATTCATTTCTGAAATTTTAACATAGTCTTTTTCAGTTGTAACTAAGTCTGCGTTGCATCTTTGGCTTTCTTTTACAAGCTCACTCAATTGCCCATAGTTAAACTTGTGATGGTCAGGAAAATTTTTTGTTTTTACTACTTTTAAATTATTATTTTTTAGTAAATTGTAAAATTTACTTGGAAATCCAATCCCCGCAAAAGCAAAAATATTTTTGCTTTTAAGTTTATTAATTATTAGAGGTTTTCCTTCAAAAGAAGCATAAAATATTTTAATATTTTGTTTTAACTTCTTTATTTTTGAGACTATATTTGTTTTATCCTCTCCAATTATAATAACCAAATCAATTTTTTTTAACCCTTCTAATAAACTTTCCCTCATAGGTCCTGCAGGTAATATTCTGCCATTCCCTATTCCCTCATCTCCATTAAAGACAGCTATGTTTAAATTTTTAATGACTGATTGACTTTGAAGTCCATCATCCATAATTATTAAATTTTTTTCTTTATTTCTGTCTTCTATTAATTTAACAGCTTTATATCTATTATTAGATATCCAAGTTTCATTTATTTTAGAATGAAGAACCGCTTCGTCACCTGCATCAATAGAGTTATGATTTGATGTTATTTTAATGGGTCCATTAAGTTTGCCTTGATAACCTTTTAGTAAAACAACTGTGTTAAAATTAAGTTTTTTTAACAAATTTGATATATAAATCACAGTTGGAGTTTTTCCAGAACCACCAATTGTAAAATTACCTACACATATTACTAATAAATTTGATTTATAGTTCTTTTCAAAGAAATTTCTAATTTTTCCTAAAATTATATAAACTAAACTAAATGGAAGGAGCATATCTGAAAATAGGTTTTTATTTTTCCAGAATTTTGGCTGTTGCATCATTTCAACTAATTTATTAAATTAAAGTTTTTAACTACATTGTTGGCAACTTTATTTCTTTCTTTTGTCCACTCCTTAGTCAATAAAAAACTTGCATTCTTGAAGTCATTCTTTACATGATTATTTGATAAAATCATTTTAAAAGTTTCAGTTAATTCATCAACAGAATTAGAATTCAATTGTATAATTGCTTTTTCTTTTTTCATTTGGTTTACAATGTTTTGACATTTTTCTGTATGAGGTCCAATTATAATACCAGTATTATAATGACATGCTTCTGACGGGTTGTGCCCACCATAAGGATGAAGTGAACCTCCTACAAATACTATTTCAGACAAGGAATATAATGTTGGCAATTCACCATAGGTATCAGATATCCAAAACTCGTCATCTAAATTTGGAAACTCATTTTTGCTTTTAATTTTAATTTTTGGATTACTAAGCTTACTAATTATACTAGACCTTTTTATATGTCTTGGGACAATGATTAGTAGTATTTTGAAACTTTCTTGATTTAACTTTTTTACACAATTAATGAGAATTTCTTCCTCATATTCACGTGTTGAAGCTGCAAGAACAATATTTCTCTGTGAACTAATATTTTGAAATTTTTTAATTATGTTTTCATCTGGAAGTATTGGTGGCAGGGATGCTTTTAGACTTTGAGAAGTGGAAACTTTATCGGCTCCCATAAGCTTAAATTTTTTGGTTTGATTTTCGTCGGTAGTAAAGATTAGGTCTATCTGACTAAACAAAAAGTTTGTGTTATCATAACCTATTTTAGACATTCTTTTAAAACTACTATCAGAAACTTGAGCAGAAGCCATAATTATAGGTATTTTTTTATTTTTTGAACAAATAATAAAATTAGGCCAAATTTCTGATTCAACCATAATTAAAATATCGGGCTTCCAAAAATTTAAGAAACGATTCACCCATTTCCTATTATCTAAAGGATGATATTGGTGGATAACATCTTTATTCTTTTTTAAAAAATAACTTGAGGTAATTGTTCCAGAGGTGATTAAAATTTTACCCTTGAAACCAACTTCTCTCAGACCAATTGACAATGAGGTTGCTGAAACAATTTCACCTAAACTTGCACCGTGTAGCCATATCAACTTCTCTCCTTTTTTTTGTATATTTATTGAAGAGTAACCAAATCTTTCTCTAATTCTGGATATTTCCTCCTTCCCAATCATTAATCTATAAATAAGCAAAATTGGAATGAGTGGCGTTATTAATAACCATAGAAAATCATAGAAATATAATATTTGTTTTGGATTGAAAAACCTCATTTGTTATGTCCAAAATAATTATCTGCAAGTTTAGTATAATAATTTAATGATTCATTTAATTCATTTGTTAATCTTACAATATCATCTTTATTTGAATTTTTTGGAACTTCAATTGGTTCTCCCCATACCCAAATGCCTTTTGAAAAAGGTTTTGGTACTAATGATTTATCCCAATTTTTTAGTCTCCAAAAGCTGGATGTGGACCACGCAATTGGAAAAATTTTAATATTTGCAATTTTTGCCACTGCAATTGGACCTTGACTGCATTCTAAAGCAGGACCTCTAGGTCCGTCTGGTGTTATTCCGATACTAACGCCCTTTTTTGCTTTCTTTATCAAACCAATTATCCCACCAGCAGCATTGCGGTTTGTTGAACCCCATACAGTTTGAAAACCCAAAATGTTAATTGCTTTCGCAATAAGGCGTCCGTCAGAGTGTGGAGATTGAAGCATAGCTAAAGGTTTTTTCATTGGCCAAATTTTACTCATTACAGCAATTCTTTCATGCCAAAAAACAACAATAATTGGCTCATTACCTTTAAGAGCATTGTATTTTAACTGCTCATTTAGTGTTTTCCATCTTATTGAAGAAGAAAGAAATTTAATAACAATAGCTATTATAAATGCAATTATTGCTTGCCCAAAGTTTGTTTTACTTATTCTTTTGATCATGTTTGTAACATTCAAAAAAAAGTTTTATCATTATACTTATAATGTATATAAAGTTTTTATTTTAAATTTAATAGCTCCATTTTTTTTAATAACTTTTGTAGTTTTAACTTTAATTGTTGTGGTTCAAAATGACAGATACAAATTCTGATAACTTGTTGGTAAAAAATGCAGCGAAAACTATAGCTAGTAGATTTTGGAATGATTATATAAGACCAAAGAGATCATTGGTGATTTTATGTTTATTTTTGTTAGCTTTAGTAGCGATAAGTTTTGCTTTTTATCCTGCTCTTATGGGATGGGTATTTGATGCATTGGAAGCTAAAAATACAAATTTATTATTCAAACTCGCAGGTTTAATTGTCGTAATTTCTGTAATTAAGGCTTATGCAGTTTATAGACAAATAGAAGTAGTAAATAAGTTAGTTTTTTCAATTATTGAACAAATTCAATTTGAAATGACGGCTAATCTTATTGATGCAGATCTCTCAAAAGTCACATCACAACCACCAGGGCACTTTGTTTCAAGAATAGTAAATGATCTTAATCTTATTAGAGATGCTCTGGTAAGGGTTGCTAATTCATTTGTTAAAGATAGCCTAACATTAATTGCGATGATATGCCTAATGGCTTGGTATGATTGGTTTTTAGCATTTTTAGTTTTATGCGTTTTTCCCATTGCCATTTATCCAATTATAAAAATTGGACTTGATCAAAGGAAAGCTAGTTATAACCTCCAAAAACATATGGAAAACCTCATTTCTCAATTGTCAGAAACCATATTAAATATTCCAGTAATAAAAGCATATAATTTAGAGAGCAATCAAAAAGAAAAAAGTAAAAACAACTTTAATCAGCTTTTCTTGAGGGTTATGAAATTAAATATTGGTAGAGCTAGAGTTGAACCTGTTTTAGAAATCTTAGGCGGGATAGCTATTTCAGTAGTTATTATTTCAGGTGCTTGGAGACTAGGTCAAGTGGACTTTAGTGTAGGAGACTTTGCTGGTTTTATTACTGCAATGTTATTGATGGTTCAACCTGCAAGAGGACTTGGAAGTTTCAACTCAGTTGTGCAAGAAGGTATTGCTGCAGCTAGTCGAATTTATCAATTAATTGATGAAAAACCCTCTGTCATTTCACCAATTTCACCAGTTAAAACTTTATCTCAAAATACAGTAATACAGTTTGAAAATGTATCATTTAGATATGGAAAAATAGATGTTTTAAAGAACATTTCGTTTATAGCAGAAAAGGGAAAAGTTACAGCAATCGTTGGAGCTTCTGGGGCTGGGAAAACTACTTTGCTTGGTCTTATAGAAAGGTTCTACGATGTTAATCAGGGTGTAATTTATTTGGCAGAGCGAGATTTAAGAGATCTAGATATCTCATTATTAAGATCTAAAATTTCCTATGTATCCCAAGATACCTCATTATTTAATGATACTATAAAAAACAATATTTTGTTTGGGAACGAAAAGTCAGACTTTGAGAGTATAAAGAAAGCTGCACAAAGTGCCGCTGCTCATAACTTTATCCAATCTTTACCTGAAGGATATGAGACAAAAATAGGTACTGGAGGTAATTTACTTTCAGGTGGTCAAAGACAAAGAATAGCGATTGCCAGGGCTTTTCTAAGGGATGCTCCAATTTTGTTAATGGATGAAGCGACAAGTTCTTTAGATAGTGAATCAGAGTCAAAAGTTCAACATGCTATGGAAAAACTTGCAAAAGGAAGGACAACGATAGTTGTAGCTCATAGATTGTCAACAGTTAGAAAGGCTGACAAAATAATTGTTTTAGATAACGGAAAAATAGTTGAGAGTGGTTCACATGAGACTTTAATTGCACAAGATGGTGTTTATACAAATTTATGTAGGCTTCAATTTTTTTCAGATTTTTAGGGCTATTCTCTTCTCAATAATTTATCAACTAAAACTTTTAATATATTTAATTTAAAATTCTTTTTTAATTCTTCGGGGTTATAAACTCTTTCTGACCATTCCCAAAAAGACAGTTTGCCCCCTTGTAATAAGAAATATTCAAAGTTTTCAAAAAATTGGTCAAGTATTCCTGATTTAGCAAATCTCACATGTAAAAATTTAAATGAAAGCTGTTTTTTAGCAATATTAATACTAACTCCTTTAGATATAAGATATAATGTTGCCATTAAGCCTGTTCTATCTGCTCCAGATTTACAATGTATCAATGCTGGGTAGTCAATTTCTTTGAATATTTTTTTTGAATTTTTTATTTGGTCTATAGTAGGTGCTCCTCTGGAGTGCAATTTAAATTCAATAAGTTTTAAATTTAAATTTTTACAAACCCTTCTCTCCATTTGGTCGACAAGATCATTCCTAGCTCCTCTGAGATTAATAATAGTTTTAAACCCATCATTTTTAAATTTCAGTAAAAGAAAAGGAGAGGGCTGAGCTGATCTAGATAAGTTTTCATCAATCTTCCAAATATTTGGATATAGCGCTCTTAAAAACCCATGATCAAAAAATATTCTTTGTTTCCATTCTTGAAGACTTTCTTTTATTCCAAGCACTTTTAGTTACCCATTAATAAATAATTAACCATCTAATAACATAAATTCTTTTAAATTTGACTTATTTTGATTTTAAGTAAATAAAATCTTCATGACATTAAAAATATATATTGACGGCGTAGAAGGTACTACAGGTTTACAATTAAAACAACGTTTATTATCACATAGTGAAGTTCAAATTTTAGATATAGATTATAACAAAAGGAAAAATTTAAAACATAAACTTGATAAATTCTCAAACGTAGATTTAATTTTTTTATGTTTGCCTGATCAAGATGCAAAATTAATGGTTGCAGAAATAGAAAAAAACTTTGGATCCACAAAAGTAATTATTGATGCTTCAACTGCACATAGAATTTCAGATGGTTGGGTTTATGGTTTTCCTGAACTTCAAAGAATGCAAAGAAAGCAAATAAAGCAATCAAACAGAATATCTAACCCAGGTTGTTATCCAACAGGTGCTTTAGCTTTAATCCGGCCATTAGTTGATAATAAAATAATAAGCAATTCATCCTTGTTAGTAATAAACGCTATTAGTGGATTTACAGGTGGAGGAAAAAAATTAATTGAGTTTTTCTCAAAAAATGAAAAAGATAAATTTTATCACTACTCTACATTCTTAGATCATAAACATAATCAAGAAATCAAACATTATAGTTTATTAGATAAGTCACCAGTTTTTTGCCCTTCAGTAGGATCTTTCCCTCAGGGTATGGCGATATCTGTTCCACTTCATTATGATTGGTTTTCAAGTAATGCTAAGGGCAAAGATATATTTGAGCTTTTTAAAGATAATTACTCATCAGAACCACTTGTAACTATTAATGAATTAAATTCCAAGGATCATTTAACAGATAATGGTTTTTTATCTCCAGAAGTTTTAATTGGAACGAACTTTATTGATATATCTATTTTTTCAAATGATAAATCAGGCCAAATATGGTTAATTTCTAGATTAGATAATTTAGGGAAAGGTGCTTCAGGTGCTGCATTGCAAAATATGAATTTAAGATTTGGCTTTGATGAAAATTTAGGAGTTTGTTTATAAAAAAATGAACTTTTTAGATGAAAGATGGACAGAAATACCACAAGGTTTAGACAGAGCTAACTTGTATCCCTATGAAGCACCTAGTAAAAATTTTATTATTGATAAAGGAAAAATACAAAAACTACCAAATGAATTCAAATTTGATAAACGAATTCCAATATTAGCAATTGGTTCTAATAGATCACCTTCACAATTATTGAGAAAGTTTGGTAAATTTGAAATAATTCCAGTTACAAATATAATTGTTAATAACTTTGATGTTACATATGCTTCTTTGATTTCTTATTATGGCGCTGTTCCAGCCACTTTATGGCCAGTAAAAGGCTCGAAGTTGCAATTATCAATCATTTGGTTAAATGACTCTCAGCTGAAAGTTATGCATGAAACTGAAGCTGTTGGTAAAGCATATGAATTTGTTAAATTTGATAATGAAGTTATAAATTTTAAATCCTCTTTTATAATAAAAGGAAATATTTTTGGTTATGTGTCAAAATCTGGGGCTTTGAATTTTGGATCAAAAGTATTTGAGGTAAGGGCTTTGTCAGCTATTAAAGCAAAAAAAAGGATGCTAAAATCAATTAATCAACAAAAGGCACTAAAATTTCTTTCAAGCAAAATATTAAATATTTGTTCAAAGAAGAATATTTTTGATTTTAGGAATAAGGTTATTTCTGATAAAAACTATAGATTTGAAACTATTAAAAAATTAAATAAAATAGGAATTCAACCAGCAGTTACTCCTTGGAAAACTGTTAGAAATATTAAAACAAAATCAATTAAATTTTATTAAATTAAACTCGAAAATATAAATCTAAAAAAGCAAAAGCAGATATAATTAGACCAAGATCTCGATTGGATTTAAAAAGCTTTAGTGCTTTTATTGGATTATTTAAATCTAAATTTTTAATTTGCCAGATCATATGCAATCCAGCTCCAAATATACCACTTATCCAAAGAAATGAAAAATTAACATTAATTAACAAAATAAATGATAAAAAATATGTTAAGCTAAGAGCATATTTTGTGTTTTTATTAAATGTCAAAGAAGTTGAATTAATTCTCAGCTTGATATCATCTTTTTTATCTTGAATTGAATAAATAGTATCATATCCAAATACCCAAGCTATTGTGCCAAAATAAAGAATTAAAACTGAAAAACTAAAATCTACATTTGTTGCGGACCATCCTAGTGGCACTCCCCATGAAAAGACAATTCCTAGAATAAATTGGGGGTATCTTGTATATCTTTTTGCTAAGGGATACAAAACAATCAATGGTAGAGAGAGGGTTGCTACCACAAAACTTTTAAAGGGTAAAAATAATAAAATAACGCATGAAAATCCAGTTAAAACTGTAAAACCAATTAAAGCTTCTTTGATAGAAATATTTCCACTTGCAATTGGTCTATTCTTTGTTCTTTCTACTTTTGCATCTAAATCTCTATCCCATATATCATTGATAATACAACCTGCACCTCTCATTATTATTGCACCAATTGTGAAAAGTAGAATTAGTTTCATAGATAATATAATTGAATTTGAATATATTAATATTACCCACCATGAAGGCAAAACTAGTAACCACCAGCCTATTGGTCGATCAATTCTAAGAAGAATCAACCAAAATATTAATTTTTTTGGTAATTTAGAAATAATATTATTTATGGAGATATCTGTATGGTGTTCCATATATGAAGATTATAAATTTATTATTTAAATATTAGCTTATAAGTTACAAAGGAATAATACATAAAAGGGATCAAAATGAAAGTTTACTCTAAATCTATAAGAATATTTTTGGGCATATCATTTGAGAAAAATAATTTATTCAAAATAACTGATAAGCAGGCTCATTATCTTATAAATGTCATGAGAGTTAAAATAGGCAGTGAGATATTAGTATTTAATGGTTTCGAGGGGGAGTATAGAGTTGAAATAGTTAACAAAAGTAATAATAAAATTACTTGTCAAGTTAGGGAAAAAGTAAGAGATCAAGATGATGAACCTAAACTTAATTTAATTTTTTCATTAGTAAAAAAAGATAGAGTTTTCAACATTCTAGAAAAATGTACGGAGTTAGGTGTAACGTGTTTTTACCCTATTTTGACTGAAAGAACTCAAAATTTTAATTATAATATTCAAAAATTTGAATCTTATGTTGTTGAGGCCTCTGAACAGACTAGAAGACTTTCAATTCCAAAAATTATGCCTGTTCAAAAAATTAATTCTCTATTAAACAATTGGAATAAGAATGAAAAAATTTTATTATGTAATGAAAATGATGGGATACCATTAATGAAGATAAGTAACAATAAGAACAATTCAGTTTCAATATTAATTGGTCCAGAAGGAGGTTTTTCAGAAAAAGAACTAAAAGAGTTTCCTAAATTTGATTTTATTACATCAATTTTTTTGGGTCCAAGAATTTTACGCTCAGATACTGCTGCAATAGCAACCATTGCATCCTATCAATCTATTTTTGGTGATTGGAACTTGTGATGAAAAAAGATGAAATTATAGATAAAAAGTCACAGCTAATAGAATATTTTCGTAATAAAGAGACTCCTAAAAAAGACTGGATGATTGGTACTGAGCACGAAAAATTTATTTTCAATTTGAAAAGTTATGATCCAGTTTCTTATCACGGTGAAAGTGGTATAGAAAAATTACTATTAATCTTAAAAGAAAATTCTGGATGGAAGCCAATTTATGAGAAAAGTAACATAATAGGATTGATAGCCGATGATAAAAGCTCAATTTCACTTGAGCCTGGTGGACAATTTGAACTTTCAGGAGCTGCTCTAAAAAATCTTCATATGACATGTCAAGAGACTGGTATTCACTTAAAAGAACTTCGTAATGCACTAAGTAAACTAAACTTAGGAATGGCCGGGTTTGGCTTTCATCCATTGAGCTCCAGAAATGACTTTAAATTTATGCCAAAAGGTAGATATGAAATAATGAAAAGATGGATGCCAAAAGTTGGCTCTATGGGTTTAGATATGATGCTTAGAACCTGTACTATTCAAGTGAATTTAGATTATTCTAGTGAACTTGATATGGTGAGAAAGTTCAAAACAGCAATTACTTTACAGCCTGTTGTCACCGCTTTATTTGCTAATTCACCTTTTTATGAGGGGAAACCATCCAATTTTCTAAGTTTTAGAACTGAAGTTTGGAGACATACAGATAAAGCTAGATGTGGAATACCTAGTTGTGTTTTTGAAGACAACTTTGGATATGAACAATGGGTTGATTATCTTCTTGATGTGCCAATGTATTTTATTTACAGAAATGAACGTTATTATGATGTTGCTGGAAGTTCATTCAATGATTTTATGAATGGAAAGTTGAAAAATGTAGAAGGGTTTAGGCCAACTATTAAAGATTGGGAAGATCATATGAGCGTCGCATTTACGGATGTAAGGTTAAAAGGTTATCTAGAAATGAGAGGTGCAGATGGTGGTCCATGGGATAGAATTTGTGCTCTTCCTGCAATTTGGGCAGGACTACTTTATGATGAAACTGCATTAAAAGCATCAGAAGAAATTGCAAACAAAATTAATTATGAAGAGGTTATTGAATCTACTTACTTGGCAGCAAAAGTTGGTATGCAAGCTAAAATTGGAAAATTTAAGATTAATGAACTCGCAAGTGAAATTTTGCACATTTCAAAATCAGGTCTTCACAACAGAAATGAATTAAATAGTAGTGATGAAAATGAAACTGGTTATTTATCACCACTGTTTTCAATGGTAGAAGAAAAAAGAACACTCGCCGATGAAATGTTAGAAAGTTTTCATTCAAGCTGGAATAAACGCGTTGAATTGGCATTTAAAAATCAAATGATTAATTAAAAACCCCGCAAACTTATAAATTTTGTTTGTGAACACTAGAAACTTAAAAAAATGTCTATAAATTATATATTATTAGCTTGTCTAAAGTGGACGACATGGTTATTTTGCAAATAACTATTTAAAGAAAAAAACAATATGAGTATGGAAAAATTTTAGAATGAAAATTGGTAAATTAAAATTAATTTTTTTAACTTTTTTAACAAGTATTATATCTTTTTCGGGAATAGCTGTTGGTAACGAGCCATTACCATGGCAAATGGGTTTGCAACCACCTGCAGGCAGTATTTCTGTAATGGCTAATGATCTACATAATTTATTATTAGTTGTTATAACTGCTATTTCAGTTTTTGTTTTATTTCTTTTAGTTTATGTTTGTATTAGGTTTAGGGCTGATAAAAACCCAAATCCCTCAAAACGAACACATAACAGTATCTTAGAGGTTTTATGGACAGTTATTCCAGTTTTAATTTTAGTTGTTATTGCTGTTCCATCATTTAGGTTGCTTTATTATTTAGATAAGCAAATTGAGCCAGACATGACTGTTAAAGTTACCGGTATTCAATGGTATTGGAATTATGAATACCCTGACGAAAATATCGCATTTGACAGTTACATGATTAGTGACGAAGATTTGAAGCCGGGTCAGAAAAGATTATTAGATGTTGATAATCCGCTTATTTTACCTGAAAATTCAAAAGTTAAAGTTCTTATTGCTGGGAATGATGTAATGCACTCATTTTTTGTGCCATCTTTAGCAGTCCAAGAATATTCAGTTCCAGGTAGACTAAATGAAGTATGGATGGACATTCCTAAAGGTGAAAAAACATATTATGGTCAATGCAATCAAATATGCGGAATTAACCACGCGTATATGCCTGTAGTTGTAAAAGTTTTATCAAAAGAAAATTATGATAATTGGCTTAAAAAAGCAAAAGTTGAATTTGCTAATTTAAATTTGTTATCACAAGAGAATATAGTTTTGGCTGAAGTTAAGAATTAAGGGAGAATAAAATAAAATGAGTACTGCATTACATGTAGACGATCACGGGCATGATGCTCCAAAAGGATTTGTTCGTCGTTGGCTTTATTCAACAAACCATAAAGATATAGGTACTATGTATCTTATATTTTCTATAACAGCTGCACTTATAGGTACTGGATTATCAGTCTTTATGAGAATGGAACTAGCATTTCCAGGTGTTCAGTATATGGCTGATGGTCATATGTGGAATGTCTTCACTACTGCACACGGTTTAATCATGGTATTTTTCGTAGTCATGCCAGGATTGATAGGGGGTTTTGGTAACTGGTTTGTTCCTCTTATGATTGGAGCTCCTGATATGGCCTTTCCCAGAATGAACAACATTTCATTTTGGTTGCTTCCTCCTGCATTTTTATTATTATTGCTTTCAGCAGTTGTTGATGGTGGTGCTGGTGTTGGATGGACGATTTATCCACCTCTATCAGGTAAAGAAGGTTCACCAGGCATGTCTATGGATTTAGCTATTTTTTCACTGCATTTAGCTGGAGCTTCTTCTATTTTAGGCGCCTCTAACTTTATTACTACAATATTTAACATGCGTGCACCTGGCATGACACTTCATAAAATGCCATTGTTTGTTTGGTCAATGTTGGTAACAGCATTTTTGTTGCTTTTATCACTTCCTGTTCTTGCTGGTGCAATCACAATGCTTTTAACTGATAGAAATTTCGGTACTGCTTTTTTTGTTCCAGAAGGTGGCGGAGACCCAATATTATTTTTGCATCTTTTTTGGTTTTTTGGACATCCTGAGGTATATATAATGATACTCCCGGCATTCGGTATTGTAAGTCAAATAATATCTACTTTTAGTAAAAAACCAGTCTTTGGTTATCTTGGTATGGCTTATGCTATGGTATCAATTGGAGTTGTTGGATTTGTAGTCTGGGCTCACCATATGTACACAGTTGGAATGGATGTGGATACAAGAGCTTATTTTACTGCAGCAACTATGGTGATAGCAGTTCCAACTGGTATTAAAATTTTTAGTTGGATAGCCACAATGTGGGGCGGATCAATTGAGTTCAAAACACCAATGCTATGGGCACTTGGATTTATTTTTCTTTTCACTGTTGGTGGGGTGACCGGTGTAGTTTTATCTAATGCAGGTTTAGATGTGGTCCTACATAATACATATTATGTTGTAGCCCATTTCCACTATGTTCTTTCATTAGGAGCTGTATTTGGTCTTTTTGCTGGATTTTATTATTGGTTTTCAAAGATGACTGGCTGTGAATACAGTGAAAAGCTTGGACAGCTACATTTTTGGGTAACTTTCGTAGGTGTAAATTTAACCTTTTTTCCTATGCATTTTCTTGGTTTGGCTGGTATGCCAAGAAGGTATGTAGACTACCCAGATGCATTTGCAGGCTGGAATTTAGTCGCTTCTGTAGGTTCATGGATTAGTGTTATTGGTGTAGTAATATTCTTTATTACAATTATAGAAGCATTTAATTCAAGAAGAAAAGCTGAAAATAGTCCTTGGGGTGAGGGTGGTACAACTATTGAGTGGTCAACGACATCACCTCCACCTTTTCATACTTTTGATGAATTGCCTAGAGTTAAGTAATAATTCAAGATTATGAGGACAATCAACCTATCAACACAAAATAATAGTCAGTTCTTTTACACACCAAATGTGTTTGATTATTTTGAATTAATGAAACCTAGAGTAATGTCGCTTGTTGTATTTACAACTGTTGTAGGTATTTATCTTGCCCCTCACCAAATTCATCCAGTATTAGCTTTATTTTCTATTTTAGCAATCGCTTTGGGTGCTGGTTCTGCAGGTGCAATAAACCAATGGATCGATAGAGAAATTGATGAAGTTATGCTAAGAACTAAAAATCGACCTATCCCATCAGGAAGAGTTGATCCAGCTGAAGCACTAACATTTTCAATTGTGACTGCAATAATTTCAATAATAATTCTTGGTCTTTCATCAAATTGGTTTGCTGCGGGTTTGCTTTTTTTTACAATATTTTTTTATTCTGTAGTTTACTCAATTTTTTTAAAGCATAAAACACCTCAGAATATTGTAATTGGTGGAGCAGCGGGCTCTCTACCGCCAGTTATAGGTTGGGCTGCAATGACCGGAGATATTACTTTACTACCGATTATTTTATTCATGATTATTTTTCTTTGGACACCACCACATTTTTGGGCCTTGGCACTTGTAAAATCTGATGACTATAAAAAAGCTGGTATACCAATGATGCCAAATGTTGTTGGAGAAAAATTTACAAAAATACAAATTTTAATTTATAGTATTCTCGTCTTTACATGTTCTGTAATGCCATTCTTTTTTGGATTTTCAGGATACTTTTTCATTATAAGTGCGTTTATTTTAGGAATAGTTTTTTTATTATTATCATTATTATTAATTATGTTGCCTAAACAAAAACTTGAAATGCTTTTGTTTGGTTACTCAATATTTTATTTATTTGGGTTATTTCTTTCTTTTGTTATCGATAGATTGATTACGGGTGGAGTATCTTTGTGAAAAATAGAGTAGTGCCCAAAACTGGTGAACAACTTAGGAATATAAAAAGAAGAAGTAATTGGAGTTTTTTAATAATTATTTTATTGATATGCCTAATATTTTATTTAATGACCATATTTAGAATGATGACTTAGATGAATACAATTGATAATAATAACACTCTAAAAAAACAGAATAAAAAAGTTCTCATAACTATTTCATTTATAGTTATTGTTATGCTTTCCTTATCTTATGCTGCAGTTCCTCTATACGATATTTTCTGTAGAGTCACTGGATTTGGAGGGACAACACAGATTGCTTCATCAGCGCCAGGTAGTCTTGGCAATCCAGATATAAATATTAGATTTGAATCAAGTACAACATCATCATTAAATTGGGAGTTCTTCTCAAAATCTAAGGTTGTAAATATTCCAATTGGGCAAGAAAAAACAATTTTTTATTTCGCTAAAAATAATGGTAGTGAACCTGTTGTAGGCACAGCAACTTTTAATGTTACTCCTGCTAAGGTAGGTCAATATTTTATGAAGATAGATTGTTTTTGTTTTGTTGAACAGTTGCTTAAGCCAGGAGAAAGTATGGACATGCCAGTTACTTTTTTTATTGACCCAGATATATATAAAGACGAAAATGTTAAAGAAGTTAATGAAATTACACTTTCATATACATTTATGAAATCCATGGATCAGTCTATGGTTAACAGTAGTGAACTTTGAATTTGATTTGAGGAGAAATTATGAGTAGCAATAACCACTCTTATCACTTAGTTGAACCAAGCCCATGGCCAGCTGTAGGAGCCGCTGCAGGATTTGTTCTTACTTTAGGTGGGGCTATGTATATGCATGACTATGCATATGGTGGCATTACTTCATTAGTAGGTTTCGGTTTAGTGCTTCTTACTATGTTTTATTGGTGGAGAGATATTGTTAGGGAGGGTGAATTTCAAGGTCACCACAGTCCAATTGTTCAAATAGGACTAAGGTATGGAATGATGCTATTTATAGCATCTGAAGTTATGTTTTTTGTTGCTTTCTTCTGGGCTTTTTTTGCCTCTTCTCTATTCCCTGTAGGAGGTGTTTGGCCACCAGAAGGAATAAGAACATTCGACCCATTTGATTTGCCCTTAATTAATACTCTAATTCTATTGTTATCAGGTTGTACAGTTACATGGGCACATCATGCCCTCATAGAGGATGATAGATCAGACTTTTTGCTAGCTTTGCTCATTACTGTTCTTTTAGGGATGTTCTTTACTTTTCTTCAGGGGCTAGAATATATGCATGCACCATTTGGATTTACAGACGGTATTTATCCTTCTGTTTTCTTTATGGCTACGGGTTTTCATGGTTTTCATGTTATAGTTGGAACCATCTTTCTTGCAGTATGTCTCATTAGAGGTTATTTGGGTCATTTTACTAGCACTCAACACTTTGGGTTTGAAGCAGCCGCTTGGTACTGGCATTTTGTCGATGTAGTTTGGCTCTTCCTTTTTATCTGCATATATATGTGGGGTAGTTAATAAAACTTTAAAATTATAAAACTTAGTTTGATTATAAACTAAACTTTTATTATCTACTTGGATCCATTGTTTTGAGTTCTTCCTTATAGAAGTTATGTTATTGGAGTGATAAGAATTGAAAATATATTTTAAGCCATCTTTTGGTCTTACTGTATGCACTATACCTTCATTTATAATTTTATTACTGTTAGGTTCTTGGCAGATTCAACGTTTAAGTTGGAAGTCCGACTTAATATCTAATTATAATATTAATTTTGGGAAAAATCCAATTTCAGTCGAAGAATTATTCCAAAATAATGAAGAAAATAAATATAGAAGAGTAACCATTAAGGGCAAATATGACCATGAGAATGAAATACAAATTATAGGTAAAACCTATGAAGGTAACGCAGGGTATCATATTGTCACACCTTTTCTATTAAAAAATGATGATATTCTTTATGTAAACAGAGGTTGGGTACCCAAAAAATATGTAGACAGAGATAAAAGAAAATTTACTCTATTTAAGGGGGATACAAATATTATAGGATTAGTAAGGCTACCTCAAAAAAAAGGATACTTTGTTCCTGAAAATGAGCCAGATAATGGTTTTTGGTTTACAATTATTCCAGATGAATTTAACTCACATTTAGGTATTTCTGCTAATAGTAATTATTACATAGTTGAATTGAATATTGATGGAAAATTGAAATTACCGATGCCAGCAAATGGTAAAATTCAAATACCAAATAATCATCTTCAGTATGCTATAACTTGGTACAGTTTAGCAATTGGACTTTTACTAGTTTATATTGCTTGGCATCACCAAAACGGATATTTTAGGATAAAAAATAGTAGCAATCTAAATTAATTTAAAATTTTTTCAATATAGTATACAAATAATTTTAAGAAATCTCACTTATTAAAGGTATTTTTTGATGAAATATTTATCTACAAGAGGTTCTCAAAATAATCTTTCTTATGACCAAGTTTTATTACAAGGACTTGCTAAAGATGGTGGTCTGTTTGTGCCAAGTTCATGGCCAGAATTTTCCATTAATGAACTAAAAGAAATGTCAAAATTAGATTATGCTGAGATTGCGTGTAGAATAATAAACAAATTTACAAATGAAAATGTTAGTTTTGATAAACTAAGTGAAATATGTAGAAAAACATACCAGAATTTTCATGGGCCAGATATAGCACCTTTGAAAGAAATAGGAGATAATAATTATATTTTAGAACTCTTTAATGGTCCAACTTGGGCATTTAAAGATTACGCCATGCAATTTCTAGCAAATGATTTTGAAAGGGCACTTGAAGCTAAAAAACAGAGTTCAATTATACTTGGAGCAACAAGTGGGGACACAGGTTCAGCAGCCCTTCATGCTTTTTCTGGAAAGCAAAATTTAGATATATTTATACTTTTTCCAAAAGGAAGAGTTTCAGCTATACAGGAAGCGCAAATGACATCCATAATTGAAAATGGTGCGAACGCTGTTCAAATTGATGGAGATTTTGATGATTGTCAGGAAATTGTCAAAAGTATATTTAATGATATAAATTTCAGAGATAAAGTTAATCTATCTGCAATTAATTCAATAAATTGGGCAAGAGTAATTCCACAAATAGTTTATTATTTTTATTCAGCTTTTAAACTTGGTGCCCCTAATCAAAAAATCTCTTTTTCTGTTCCAACAGGAAACTTTGGAAATATTTATGCTGGATGGTGTGCAAAAAAAATGGGTTTACCTATTCATCGACTAATATGTGCATCTAATAAAAATAACATTCTTTCTAGATTTTTTGATACAGGTTTCATGACAAGAAAAATTGTTGAACCCTCTATTAGTCCATCTATGGATATCCAAGTATCTAGTAATTTTGAACGATTACTTTTTGAAATCTACGATCGAGATGCATTTAAAGTAAAAGAGGATCTTGAAAAGTTTAAATTAGAAGGGGTATACAGTGTTACACAAGAGAAATTGCATGCTCTAAAAAAACTTTTTATTTCTTACTATCTTGACGATGATGGCATTTTAGAAGAAATAAAAAGAGTTTATAGTAATACTAAAATTATAATAGATCCTCACACAGCATGCGGAACATCTGCAGCTAAAATAGTGAGGCTAAAGAATAGAATTGAAAAAGAAATACCAATTATCTCTCTTGCGTGTGCAAATCCATGTAAATTTCCCGATGCAGTCTATAAATCTATTGGAATTAAACCTGCATTGCCATTAGAATCAAAAGATTTAATTTCAAGACAAAGACATAGCCTCAGTGCATCAGCTGATTCTCTAGCTATAAAATCTCTTATAGAGGGGGAAAAAAGATTTAATTAGTTAAGCATTACCAAAATTATTTGTTATTTGACTAGGTTTTATTCCTAATTCATCTAAAGAGTCTTCCCAAACAGTATTAAGGTTAGAGCTAAAGACAATTTCAGGAGTTGCAGGTACAGTAAACCAACTATTCTCCTTTAATTCTAACTCTAACTGACCTGAAAACCAACCTGAATATCCGACAGTTATTATCGATGATGTCGGTCCTTTACCAGATGCAATTTCTTTAATGATATCTATACTGCTTGTCATGCCAAAAGATTGGTTTATAATTTTTGTATCTGGTAAAACATGGTCATTTGAATGAAGAACAAACCCTCGATTGGTATCCATAGGGCCTCCGATCCTAATATTTTTATCTGGATTGGTATTTCTGGTGTTAATAGACATTAGATCACAAAAAATCTTAAAATCTACATTTTGGTTTATTTTATTTAATACGAGACCCATTGCATGATTTTTGTCATGTGAACAAATAAATATTACAGATTTAAAAAATCTTTCATCTGTAATAGCTGGAGTAGCTATTAAAAGTTGTCCTTCAAGAAATTGTGACATATATAAAACCTTATATATATATCTTATGAAACAAAAATAAATATTCAAGAAATTAGATAATTTAATTTTAAATACTCGAAATTTAATGAAAAAGTCATCAATTAAATATTTAATTACTATCTTTGTACTAATATATAATTTTCCTGTTTATGGAATTACCTCGGATTGGAAAATTAGTAATGCTGAAGAAGATAGAATACTTCAGATGAGGTTAACCTCCTCAACTAACGGCGTGGTTGGTTTGAAAAAAATTCCAATTTCTTTTGAAGTTATTACAAATTCAGGATGGAAAATATATTGGAGAAACCCTGGTGACTCTGGATTGCCAACAGAAATAAAATTTGATAACTCATCAAATGTTAGAAAAGTTGACATTTTTTGGCCCGCACCCTTTAGATTTTCAACCTTTGGTATTGATACTTTTGGATATGAAGGTCATGTAATTTTACCAATTGATATAACCCCTAAATTAAAGGATGAGAATATAAGCTTAAATGCTCAAGTTAGTTTATTAGCATGTAAAGAGATATGCATCCCATTTACTGAAAATCTTTTTTTGGAAATACCAAAATTACCGAATAAACCAAATAAAAATACGCGCAGCAGAGCTCAATTTATGTCATTAGTTCCAAAGCTTGATAATTCAAAAAATGGCTTATTGGGTGAAGTTTATTTAACTGAAGATGGTATTTTATTAAAAAATCCAAAAGTTAAATTGGTAGATTCTGATATATTTGTTGAAAATGAATATGGCATAAATTTTGGTAAGCCAGAATTAAAAGGGAAGAATATTTTATTACCTAAGCTAAATGATAATTTAAGAGAAATTAAAAACACTTTATTTAAATTCACTTATGTGGGCAATGAATTAAGTTTTCAAAATAATGTTACTTTAAATAAAAATTTTTCAAATAATGGCCTTAACTTGTTTTATGAAATAGCATTTTTCATAATGATTTCATTTGTTGGAGGTTTCGTTTTAAACTTTATGCCTTGTGTTCTTCCTGTAATTTCATTAAAGCTAGCGTCAATAATTAATGAAAATTCTTTTGAGGTTAAGAAGGTCAGAAAATCCTTCTTATTTACCTCTATAGGTATCATTTCTAGTTTTTTGCTCCTAGCTTTTACATTAATTTCACTCAAGCATCTTGGTCACTCTATTAGTTGGGGCATTCAATTTCAAAATAGCTATTTTTTAATTTTAATTTCATCCATAATATTTGCTTTTGGATTAAATATGTTAGGTGTATTTGAAATTAATTTACCAAATAATATTTTAAAGCTTTTTTCTAAAAAATATCGAGGAAATTTTGATGATTTTTTGAGAGGGTTTTTGACTACTTTGCTAGCAACGCCGTGCTCTGCACCATTTGTCGGAACTGCGATAACATATGCATTTTCAGAAAATTATTTAAACATGCTTATTATTTTTTTATTTATGAGCTTGGGTCTTTCCTTTCCATGGATTTCAATAGCAATCTTCCCAGCAAGTTTAAGTTATTTGCCTTCACCAGGTAGATGGATGGTACAATTCAAATATTTGTTAGGTGCCGGACTTATACTGACTGCCATTTGGATTTTCTCAATATTTTTAACATCAATAAACTATAATTTTTTAGTATCGAGACAAATCATTGATAATAAATTTATTATATCTTGGCAAAAAGGTTATGCTGAGAAGCTTGCTGAAAAAGGAGAAATTGTTTTGGTTGATATTACCGCTGATTGGTGTTTGACATGTAAATTAAACAAATTTACCATTTTTAATGATAATTATTTAGAACAAGAAATTAAAAAGGGTAATATTAAATTTGTGCAGGGAGACTGGACTTTGCCTGATCAAGATATACTTGAATTTCTTGGAGAAAATAAAAAGTATGGTATTCCTTTTAATATTATATATGGCCCAAAATATACCCAAGGTATAATATTACCTGAAATTTTAACAATAAAATCAATAATGAAAGCAATAGAAAAAGTTCAATAAATAGGGTTATGAATGTTTAAATTAAAAGATATTATTCATTGTGTACTAAAATATAAAGATGAGAGTGGTGTACATGAAGTCAAATTAAAAGAACTTATTTTCGATAAAAATATTGTAATTTTTGGAGTTCCAGGAGCATTCACATCCACCTGTTCCGCTAAGCATTTACCCGGATATGTCAAGAACTCTAGTAAAATTCTTTCACTTGGTATTGATGATATTATATGTATTTCTGTTAATGATCCTTTTGTGATGCACGCATGGGGTGAATTTAATAATGCAAATTATAATATTAAAATGATGAGTGATGTTGGTGGTCACTTAGCGCGATCCATGAATATTGAAGCAGACTTTGGGCCTAATTTATTAATGAGAATGAAACGTTTTGCTATGATTTTAAAACAGAATGAAATTAAAAATTTTGTTATTGATGAAAAAGGCGATTATGGGAAAACAAGTGCAGAAAATATTATTTCTTTATTACAAAAATAATTCAAAGTATTAAATTATTTTTTAAACCTTGTCGGGCTAGTTCATCAGCTCTCTCATTTTCAATATCTCCTGAATGTCCTTTAACCCATAGCCACTCAACTTTATGTATCTTAATTAGGCTTTCAAGTTTTTCCCAAAGCTCTCTATTTGCAACAGGTTTTCTAGCAGAATTTATCCAACCCTTTGCTTTCCAATTTGGAAGCCACTTAGTTATCCCATTAATTACGTATGTACTATCAGTTTTCACTAAAACTTCAGATTTATTTTCTAAATTCTCAAAACCTTTAATTACCGCTGTCAATTCCATTTTATTATTAGTTGTCTCAAATTCACCGCCGAAATATTCATTTATTTTATTGTCCTGTTTTATAATTACGCACCATCCTCCAGGGCCAGGATTCCCACTACATGCTCCATCAGTAATGAAAGTAAATTTTTCCA
Source organism: uncultured SAR116 cluster alpha proteobacterium (assembly GCA_902522415.1). Classification (GTDB taxonomy): domain Bacteria; phylum Pseudomonadota; class Alphaproteobacteria; order Puniceispirillales. The sequence continues at coordinate 42,591 of CABYVI010000004.1, forward strand.
TCTATCTAATACCTAGATTCTCCAAATTATCAAAAAAAAGAATTTTTTCATAATAATCATTTGGATTTAACTTTTTCACATTTGCATTAGAAGGTGTATTAAACCAGTCAAATAATCTTGTAAGATAAAATCTTATTGCTGCCCCCTTAGATAGTATTAACAAGCTATTTTTTTCTTTAATGCTTAATTTTCTAATACTTTCATAGCCTGTAACTATTGACTGAGCTCTTTCAATAAGAAAATTTCCATTTTCATTAAAACACCAAGAATTTATACAAATTGAGAGATCGTAAGCTAAAATATCATAGCAAGCAAAATAAAAATCTATGATCCCACTTAATTTGTTTCCAATAAAAAAAACGTTATCTGGAAATAAATCAGCATGTATACTTCCTTTTTGTAGATCCATTGGCCAATTATTTACTGTCTCTACAATAATATTTCTAACTTTTGCAAAGTTATATTCATTATTATTTTTTGAGTTTTTTATGCTTTTGTTAAAAAGATCTAACCATGATTTATATCCTAAATCATTGTGTCTTCTTTCATTAAATTTTAATCCTTGAATATGAAAATTAGCAAGTGACCTTCCTAATTCATAACAATGGTCGGTATTGATATTCTTAATTGCATTTCCAGATAAAAAACTAACTATCAGAGATTTCTTTTTTTTTATATTCTGGAGCTTTAAACCATTTTTATCACTAAGTGGTTGAGGACAATTAATTCCATTTTGATGAAGATGCTCCATCAGATTAATAAAGTATGGGAGATCTTTTTTATTTACTCGTTTTTCATATATAGTAAGTATATAGTTATTCTTATTAGTAATAATTTTATAGTTTGAATTTTCAATTCCTTCTTCTATCTCAACCATTTTAATAAAATTGCCTGCGTCATATTTTTGAAATAACTCTTTTATTTGATCAGGAGATACTTTAGTATAGACAGCCATTTATTTATCTAAAATTTTAGGTAGTTTAAAATATACATTTTCTTGTATAGAATGGTTTTGTATCTCTTTAGTGTTGTACAATTCTGAGAATTTGTTCCTTATATCTTCAATAAGTATTTCGGGAGCTGAGGCTCCAGATGAAAGTCCAATATTATCGACTTGATCAATTTCTTTCCAATTTATGTAATTTACATCAGAAATTAAAAATGATTTTTGGCAACCTGCTTTTTGCGCAACTTCTACCAATCTCTGAGAATTTGATGAGTTTTCTGAACCTACGATAAGCATAATATCTACTGTTGGTGCTATCTCTTTAACAGCTTGCTGTCTGTTAGTAGTAGCATAGCATATATCACCTTTTTTCGGACCGTTAATACTAGGAAATCTTCTTTTTAGAACACTCACAATTTCTTTAGTATCATCAACAGATAATGTTGTTTGACTTAGCCATGCAAGATTATTACTCGGTGCTTTAACATTTTCAGCTTCATTTATTGTTTGGATTAATGTAATGCTTTCTTTTGGAACTTGACCTCTGGTACCCTCAATTTCAGGATGACCGTCATGGCCAATTAAAAAAATATGATAACCACTATTATGAAGCTTAAGAGCCTCTAGATGAACTTTTGTTACAAGTGGGCAAGTAGCATCAAAAACAGTTAATTTATTATTAAAAGCACTCTCAGAAACATTTTTAGCTACGCCGTGTGCAGAAAAAATTATATTAGCATTTTTGGGAACGGAATTTAAATCTTCTACAAAAATAGCACCAGCATTAGCTAGTCTTTTAACTACATGTTTGTTATGGACTATTTCATGTTTAACATAAACAGGTTTGCCATATAATTTTAAAGCTTGCTCGACAATCTTTATTGCTCTTTCAACGCCAGCACAAAAACCTCTAGGGGAAGCTAGAAATAAATTCTTATTTTTTTTTGTTGAAATACTTGGACTGCTCATTTTAATACACCTAAACTATATATATATTAGGTAATTATAAAACTAAAAGTTTTTATGCATTAATATTAAAACTCTTAGATGATTGCAAAATCATATCATTTGATTTTTTTTCATTCATTTCTTTATTTAAGCATTTTTCTGATGCTGATATTGATAAATCAACAACAATATTTTTAACATCAATAAGTGCTTGTTTTTCAGCAGCTTTAATTTTTTGTTTTATTTGCTCTTCTTGACGTAATATGAGCTTATTAGTATTTTCTTCAGCAGTTTTTTGAAGATGTTTTGCATTTTCTTTCGCCCTTAAAATGATGTTCTTAGCTTCCTCTTCTGCTTCTTGTTGAAGAATTTTATAATTATTAAGGACTTCTTTTGCTTCTATCCGTAATTTTTCTGCCTCTTCTAATTTTTTTTGCACTTCATCTGCTCTAGATTGTAAAATATTCACAAAAGGTTTAGCGCCATATCTCCATGCAATAATACAAAAAACTACAAACCCAAATGCTACCCAACCAGCTTCATCAATAGCCATCACTCAATTCCTATTTTAAATTTTTTAATAAATTAAAACTTTTCATCTCTTCGTTGATACTTTCACTAATTAAATTTTTATTAATTTCTATACCAGAGACTTTGTCGGAAATTAAAACTGCAATTTCTGAGGATAATTTATTTATATTTTTTAAACTTTCATTTTTGGTAACTAGAATATTTTTTTCAGCCATAGCAAGTTTTTTAGAAAGTTTATCTTTAACTAAATTTTCTGCCTCAAGAAGCTCTACTTTTGTTTTTTCAACAGCTTCTCTAACTATTTCTATAGCTTTTTGCTTAGCTGCAGAAATTGATTTATCTTGATTGCTTTTATTTTCTTCAGCACTTTCTCTTGCCTTTTTCGCTTCAAAAAGATCATTATCTATCTTTTCTTTTCTGTGATTTAATATTTCTGACATTCTTGGTGTTACATAGTACTTAAGAACTATATATGTAAAACCAAAAGTTAATACTAACCAGAAGATTAAACTTGGATAGGTTGTTACATCTAATTGAGGCATTCCCTCGTTACTTTTGCTAGCAGCAAAAGTAATTTTTGAATAAAATGTTACAAAAATCAAGAAAGTTAATTTAAGTTTATAAGCCACAAAAATTCCAATTAAATAAGTTAATTTAAATTAGAAAGCAAACAATATTAAGAATGCTACAACCAATCCAAAAAGGCCTGTTGCTTCAACCAAAGCAAAATATAAAAAAGCAATAGCTCTTAATTCACCCGACATAGAAGGGTTTCTTGCCATACTATTCACAATACCTGAAAAAAGGACACCAAGTCCAACTGCAGCTCCTAAAAGTGGTGCTACTGCTAATCCTGCTGCTATAAGTTTTGCTGCTTCTGTTTCCATTTTATTTTCTCCAAAGTTTTAAGTTAATGTTAATGGTGAAGATTTAATGCATCATTTAAATAGATGCATGTTAAAACCGTAAATACATACGCTTGTAATACTGCAACTAGAACTTCTAAAGCTGTCATGCCAATTATTGCTGCTATCGGTAGAATTGCGACTGGTACGAGGAATATACTTCCTGAACCAATAAGCATAACTGCTAAACCTCCAAATACCTTAAGAAGTGTATGGCCTGCAAGCATATTTGCAAATAGTCTTACAGATAAGCTTATTGGTCTTATACAGTATGATATAAATTCAATTACAAAAAGAAGAGGTTGAAGCACTAATGGTGTCCCTGAAGGCAAGAATAATGACAGAAAACCAAACCCGTGTCTAAAAATTCCAATTATTGTTACTGAAATAAAAATAATTATTGCCATAAAAAAAGTAATAATTATTTGACTGGTAAATGTGTAACTATAAGGCAGCATTCCTAGTAAATTTCCGAATAAAACTAGTAAAAAAAGTGTAAAAATAAATGAAAAATATGGTCGTCCAGAGTTACCTGTGTTTTCTAATAAAAGATTTTCAACAAATTCAAAAATCATTTCTGAAATTGATTGTATTTTACCTGGTATCATTTCTGCAGATCGCACTCCAAATATAAGTAGTGTTAATGGAACTATAGATGCAAGAACCATAAATAATGAGGCATTAGTGAATGAAATGTCATAACCAAAAATTGGATCTTTAATTTGAATTAAGGTTTTAACTACAAATTGTTCAATAGGCGAGTGCATACCTGACCCAGCTGCAAAAACAAAGTTTGGTAATAACACTAAAAAGATTGAAAAAAATAAAAGATTAATTTTTTTAAGTGTTAAATATGAAAATCTATTTTTATTTGTTTTCATAAATATTTTTCTTCCAGATTGTATAAATTCCACTGATTCCACCTAAAAATATCCCTATTAACATAAATATAGGAGAGGTAAATAAAATTGTATCAAGATAATAACCTAAAAAACCTCCAATTAAAAATCCCAAAATTAATTCAACAAGTGTTCTAATGCCACTGCTATATTCTTTGAGATTAGAATTAGTTCTACTGACTTTTTGGTCACCCACATCTTTTTCTAAGCTTTTAATTCTCTCATCTAATTTATTAATTAGTTCTTTATCGTTTTCCCGCAATTATTAGTTAAATATTTGTTAAAATTTATGATCGCAAACTAAATCTCGATGTAAATAATGTCAAGATTATAAAGTTATTTATTTTATGTTATTTCTCTTAGATCAACTGCTTTTTCTAAATTAACAGAAACTAATTGACTAACACCTTTTTCTGTCATGGTAACACCATAAAGTCTATCCATTCTTGCCATAGTCAATCTATGATGAGTGATAATCATAAATCTCGTATTAGTAGCCTTTTTAATTTCCTCTAATAAATCACAAAATCTTGCAACATTTGTGTCATCTAAAGGGGCATCGACTTCATCTAAAACACACAAAGGTGAGGGATTAGTTAAAAAAACAGCAAATAGCAGTGACAATGCTGTAAGTGCTTTTTCACCACCTGATAAAAGTGAAAGTGTTTGAAGTTGTTTTCCAGGGGGTTTAGCCATAATCTCAAGACCAGAATTTAGAGGGTCACTAGGGTCAGTAAACTCAAGTTTAGCTTCACCACCACCAAATAATTGTTTAAAAATTTTCTTAAACTGTTCTTGAACTTTTTTGAAAGAAATTAAAATTCTTTCTTTTCCTTCTCTATTAAGAGTTTTAATGCTAGTTCTAAGTTTTTCAATTGCATTTTGAAGATCTTGTGATTCTTTTAATATATTTGAAATCTGATCTTCTAATTCTTTCATTTCAATTTCAGCTCTCAAATTAACTGGGCCCATTTCATCTCTTTCACGAATGAGTCTTCTTTCTCTTGATTCTAAATCTTCTAAATTAGTCTCCAATTCTTTTTCGCTAAATCCCACTTTATCAAGCAGCAATTTTGGTAAGCAACCAAACTTATTTTCAATACTCTCAGTTAATAGATTTACATCATTTTCAGTGACAGTTTTTTCACTTTCAATTTTTACCTTATTTTCGGTTGCTGTTCTTAACTCAATTTCAATATTTCTACATACTAAATCTAATTCTTTATATTTATTTTCAGATTGAGAGACTTGATCACTTATTTTTCGACATAGGGTTTCTTGATGATCAATTTTAGTTAAAATTTCATCCTTCTGCTTATTAAGTTGACTGGGTTTTGAAAAAAGATTTTTTACTTCTCTTTCAAGATTGTTTTCTTTAATTTTTAGCTCTTCTATTTGATTTAAGGAATCTTTTGTTCTTTTCTCCCATTCTTCTTTCTCTATTTTAATATCTTTAATTCTATTGAAGCAAAAAATTTTATTTTGTTCCAGTTTTGCTTTTTCACTTATCAGTTTTGAAAGATTTGATCTTAAATCATCATAAATATTATTAATTTTTTTGAGTTTAGAATTTAATGTAGAATCTTCTTCAAACTTTGATATATTTTTATTGATATCCTTAATTTGAGCTTCAACAAGGTTTACTTCTCTTTGTATTAGTTCATTTTTTTCCTTTTTATTTCCTTCTTTAAGAATTAGTTCGTTAAGTTCATACTCCAATCGAGTTTTAGTATCTTTTTTTTCATTGTGAGATAAATTCTGACTTTCAATCTTATTTTTGATTTTTGTATAATTATCTAAATATGAATCAAATTTTTTTTTATCATTTTCTAGTTTTTTATATAGAATTATTTTTTCATCTTCTAATAAACCCAATCTATTAGTTTGCTTTAAAATTTCAGAGGCAGTTGATTTTGATCCAGGAGGAATGATGAAACCATCCCATCTCCATAATCCACCTTTACTTGTTGTTATAGATTGTCCAGGCAAAAGATCTTTTTGAAGTTTTTTTGCATCATCTTCAGATTTTGCTATCCCAACATTTAATAGCAAATTTTTAGCAAGTGACGGATTATCAATAAATTCAATTAAGGGGCTGGTATCTTTGGGATAGCCTGATTGGTTTGAATTATCAATTTTCACCCAATGTGGTTGACTGCTCTGTGTAAGTCCTGCTTCAAGACTTTCACCGAGAACGTGACTAACAGAATTTTCATAGCCTTCTTTTACCACTAACTTTTGAGATAATTTTAGTGATTTTGTCTTTTCGTCAGTTTGAATAATTCTTTTAATTGCATTTAATTCTGTATCAATATTTTGAAAATTTTTAGATGAGTTTTCATATTTAGTTTTAGAATCATCTAAATCAGCTGAAGCTTTTTTGAAGATTGTTTCCAATTTTGACAATTCATCTTGGAAAGACATAATTTCATTATTTATTCTTAAAAGCTGTTCCTCAATATTATTAATTTTTGTTAAATTATTAATATTTTGATAACTTGATATTTCATCAATAAATTTTGATTTTTGATTATGAAGTCTAACTCTTTCATCATTTAGACTATCATATTTAAACTTGTTAGAATTGATTAATGAAGCAATTTCTCTTCGCTTATTTTCTACTTTATTTGTTTCATTCTGAACCTTAGAAAGTGTTTCACTGTTTTTGGCAATTTTTATTTCTTGCTTTTCAAGATCTTTAATTAATACTTTATTTTCATTTTCAAGTTTTTTTAACACTTTTTCAGCTTCAATATTCAATCTCTTTTCTCTATTTGTGCTATCTTTAATATCTTCCAAGCTAGTTTTAGCTTTATCTTGTTTTTCGATAATTTGATTTAGTTCATTTTCAATAGCTGATAAGTTAATTTTGAAATTTTGGAGTACTGCAAATTGATCAGTTTCTTTTTTCCTTAATTGTGGGAGGAGGTTGCTAGCCTCTAATCTATTATTTTCAGCAACGCCTAAATTTTGTGATAAATCTATATAAATCTTATTAGAGTTTTCAAAATGATCAAATAACTTTTCTAGATCTTTTTGTCGATCAGTATATTTCTTTAATAATAAAATTGCTTCAACTTTTCTTAGTCTGTCACCAACTGATCTATATCTTGAAGCCTGTCTAGCTTGTTTAGTGAGAGATCTTTTTTGATCTTCCATGGTAATTATTACATCATCTAATCTTTCTAAATTAGTTTCAGCAGCATTAAGTCTTAATTCTGCCTCATGTCTTCTATGATACAATCCAGTAATATTAGCAGCTTCTTCTAATAACGATCTTCTAGTTTCAGGTTTAGCATTTATTAAATTAGCAATTTGTCCCTGCGAAACTATACCAGAGGTTCTAGCTCCAGTTGAGTTATCTGCAAATAATAAATTTACATCTTTTGCTCTAACGGAATTAGAGTTTATGGTCCAACTAGATCCTTTTCCACGTTCTATTCTTCTTTTTACTTCAAGTTCATCATATTCATTGAATTGAGAAAGTGTTTTCATTTCTGTATTATCTAATACAACTGTTACTTCAGACATATCTCTAGCGGGACGATTTGCGGAACCACCAAAAATAACATCATCCATATCATCTCCACGCATTTGCTTAGCGCTAGACTCCCCCATAACCCATTTAATTGCTTCAACAACATTTGATTTTCCACATCCATTTGGTCCTACAATACCTGTTAGGCCATCTTGGATTTCAAAATCAACTGGTTCAACAAATGATTTGAAGCTATTTAATTTTAGTTTTTTAAATTTCAAATTAAGACTTTCACTGAAAACATTTAAACACTTATCTTTTTAAAGGTCTCTTCAAATTTTTCTACTGACAAGTTTCCAGATAGAAAATATTGTTCATTTATAACAAAGCTAGGTGTAGACTGAATATTATATTTTTTCTCTGCTTGTTGACGCATTCTGAATATAGCTTCTAAAACGGATATTTCATCTATTGCAATGTCTATTTTTGTTTTTTCTAGACCTGCAAGTCTACCTAATTTTTTTAGTTCATTGATTGGATTTTCACTCCTGCTCCACTTCTTTTGTTTTTTAAAAAGCATATCCACAAATTTATAATATTTGTTTGTGTCAATTAATCTTGCCATTGCAGAAGCCCTAAGAGCTAAACCATCTAGTGGAAAATCTCTTAATTCTAATCTTAATTTTCCACTATCAATATATTTTTTCTTTATTTCAGGTAAAGTATTAATATGAAAGTCAGCACAATGGCTGCATGTCATAGAAACAAATTCTATAAATTTTATTGGAGCATCTAATCTTCCTAAGTATCTTGGTTCTAAAATTTCCTCTATATTGAAAATTTTACTTGCTCTTGAACTTAAACCAAAACCAATAAAAGGAAGGAAAGAAAAAGTTTTCACAAAATCTCTTCTTTTTATCTTATTAAGATTCATTTTTTATCCTTTCAATTAATCTGATTAAATATATTTATTTAGGTATTTTTTTTCCAAGTTGAATCAATGCTTCAGCTAACTTTTCACTCTCTATTTTTTTTATCTTTTCATTAAACTTTGTATTTAATTTAGAATTTTCAATTATTTTCTTGTTCTGCATTTTTTCATCTTCAAAGTCACCATTTTGAAATTTAATTTTGTTTATTGCCTTATATCCAAACATTGAATTTATTCTATTAATAATATTTATACTCTTCATTTCTAATTCAGGTCCAAGTCCTGATTTAACTCTAATAAATAGAGTTCCATCATCAAATTTATTTTTGGCAAATTTAATTTTTATTGGAGATGAGAATTGTGCATATTCTTTAGTTATAGTTGCCCATGATGATACAATTTTTGTATGAATAAATCCCCTTTTTTTTAAATAATCATTTAAAATTGGGATTTTAATATCCCCAATCTTTATTTGGTTTTTCATTATTTTTTTGATGTTTTGAAATATTATCATAAATATCATAAATATTATAAATTATTACAAGTTAAAAAATTTTTTATGACTAAGAATCAAAAAATTATTAGCGATAAATTATTGAAATGGTATGACCATAATGCCCGATTATTGCCTTGGAGATTGTTTGGGGGATCTAAACCAGATCCATATAAAATTTGGATTTCTGAAATAATGCTCCAACAAACAACAGTTCAAACAGTCATACCTTATTTTAAATTATTTATTCAAAAATGGCCAACAGTTGATCAACTATGCAAATCTGATCTTTCTGAGGTTTTACATTTATGGTCTGGACTAGGTTATTATTCAAGAGCAAGAAACTTACATCTTAGTTCATTTCTTATTAACTCAAAATATAATAATTCTTTACCAAGTACTGAGAGTGAATTATTAAAATTACCTGGCATTGGTAGTTATACTGCAGCAGCAATAATGGCCATTGCATTTAATAAAAGGGCAGTCGTTGTAGACGGAAATATTAAAAGGGTAGTAAGTAGATTATTTTCTTTAGAAAAACCTGTAAAAGAAAACTATAGAGAAATTTGGGACTTTACTAATCTTATAACGCCAAACATAAGAGTGGGTGATTTTGTTCAATCTTTGATGGACTTAGGCTCAGAAATTTGCACCCCTTCAAGACCAAAATGTTATCAATGCCCCGTCATAAATAATTGCCAAGCTAAAACCAACAAAAAAGAGAATTTTATTCCATTAAAGAAGAGAAAGTTAGAAAAAAACTTTCGAAATGGAGCATCATTTTTTATTAGGAAAGGCCAAAAGGTGCTAATTTATAAAAGATTGGACCGTGGATTACTTGCTAGTCTAGATGCGCTCCCATCAATTGGCTGGGATAATCAGGTGGACCAAAGATTAGAATTTATTAAAAAGTTAGAAAAGAAAAAAATATCTAGAATTAAGCATGAATTTACTCATTTTACACTAAATATGGATATATATTTGGTTGAATATTTAGAAAATGAGAATTCGAAATTGCCTAAAGATTTCATTTGGGCTGACATTAACAATTTAAAAAAATTCTCTTTTCCTACATTGATGCAAAAAATTTTAAAAAAAATTATAAATGACTAAAAAATTTTAATATTTTTAATATTAAATTTATAGATTTTTTAAAAATTCCCATTTTATTGTTTTAGATTTGCTGCTTATAAGATTATTTAATGGAACTTTAATCAAAATTTGCTGACTTTTTAATACATTATTTTCTGCTATAAAGATTGATCCCTCTAATTTTGCTTTAAACTCATTTATTTTAAATGTCCATCCAGAACCATTTTTTAGTCTTAAAATAATGTCACCTGAAATAGCTTTGGCTGCTTTTATATTAGGGTGCAAATGAAACCTAACCTCAGCTTGTATTGGTATTGAATCAGGAATGCCTTTATTTATCAATTCGTCAATACCTTCTATTTTATCACCCTCTTTATTTAAAAATAATTCTCTTTTATGATGAATTCCATATGATAATAAATATCCATCGTGCTTTGCTGAAACGTTTATCCCAGAAGTTGTTTTTTCTATTTTCTTATTAAAAACTCTTGCAAACCTATCAGATTTAGCATTTTGCTCTAGATTTGAAGAGTTTTTTCCATCTATGGAAATAGTTGAATGTGCTGAAGTGCCTCTCAAAGCATTTGACCAACCGTTGTCTACGTTCATAAATCCACTATTGACCAGAATTAAGTTCTTTCCAGAACTAAACTCAAATGAAAGAGCGCCTGCATGCCAGTTTTGCGAGTTTCTGAATGGACTGCCTATGTCAAAGATAATAGATGTAGATTTAGAATTAATTTTTGAATAGCCATCTTTTGAAATTCCAATTGGAGATTTTATAGAGGTATCAGATTTTGAAATTAATTGTGATATAGTCTCTTTTTTATACTTACTTCCCCCATTGAAATTAATAATTGTTCCATCTGTGTGTCTAAGCATTTTAGAAAAAGAAGTAAGTTTATTAATGATTTTGGTATACTTTTCTCTAACATTTTGTTTTGAAGATTTTCCAAGGTATTGGATTTCAATAATAATTTTTAATGTTTCTAATTGTAACTGAGGTCTTCTAGAAATATGCATACCATCTTCATTGGTGATCTGCTCAATTTCATCAATTACAGTCTCTATAATGAAATTAATTTCTTCTTTTTCATTGGTGAGACAAACTCTTCCTGCCATCACTCCTAAAAGCAAATACAATTTTTCTGGACTGTCATTAATATTTTTCAAATCAAGTTCAAGACATCTAGCTTGAGATGAAAATTTTTTCATTAGTCTTTCTTGAAAATCACTATCAGCAGTATCAGCAAACGTTCCATAACAAAATAAGATATTACTTAGTCTTTTTGCAATCAATCTTGGAGACCATTTAATTTCATCCCAGAATGGATTTAGATTGTGCCATTCATCAACTAAGTTTCTTGACCTTATCCTTGCTTTTTCACTACCTATTTCGCGCATATCTCTTAACCATTCAAACGAGTCCCAATAATCTTCAGAAACAATTTTAGGATGTAATAAAAATGATTTTTCTCCACGAGACAATGAGCCTTTCCATGGGTCTACAGGTCTTATTAAAGGGTTATTAGGACTATCCCCTGAAATTTGCCAATTAAATAAAGGGCTATATTTTCTCCATATATTTCGTAATTTAAAATTGAAAATAATGAAACCTTTCTTAATTAGTTTTTTTTAGTCTACAAATAAAAAAACCATCATTACCGCCATCTGATGCTAAACAATTTGGAAAAATTCTAAGCCATCCATCTTTAGTAATTGCCTGTTGGAAACTGGGTACTTCCTCTGGTAAAATAGGTAAAATTTTTATATTACTTTTAGTTTCTAAAATTGACTTTATTTGACCCTCACCTTCATCTTTTTGTAGCGAGCAAACAGAGTAAATAAGTATTCCATCCTTTTCTAACCATGTGAGACTTTGCCTGATAAGTTTTGATTGAATATTTAAATAATTTTTTAAACTGTCTTTTGATCTATTTTTAATTATGTCAGGATGTCTTCTAAGTGTGCCTGTTGCTGAACAGGGTGCATCTAAAAGTACAGCATCAAATTTCTCTTTGGGGTTCCACGAAGTTCCGTCTGCATTTACTATCTTAATATCTAAATTTAATCTTTTTACGTTTTCAATTAATTTATTAATTCTATTTTCATTGATATCGACTGAAGTAACTTTTTTACCAGCTTTTGCTAATTGTGCAGCTTTTCCTCCAGGAGCGGAACATAAATCGACTATTTTTTTTTGATCTGACTTTATTAATAATTCTCCAGGTATTGTCGCGGCAACATCTTGTATCCACCAATGATACTTCTCATCTTTCGAATTAAAATATGGAATTTGAGTTGGATTAGTTTTTTCTTGTTTTCTAATAGTCTTCCCAAATATCTGTTTTCCCTTTAAAATATCTTGCATTATAAAGGGATCTCCAGCTACAGAAATATCAAGAAATGGTTCCATTTGAAACCACTTGCAAATCTCTTTAGTATGTTTTTCACCCCAAGAATCTCTCCAGTCTTGAACAAGCCAACTAGGATAGCTTAACTCGTCACTTAGCTGGATTATCAGTTCCTCATTTTCTCTATCAATATTTCTTAAAACTCCATTTGTAAGCTTAGATAGATTTTTTGAAACTTTTAACTTGGTTAATTCAACAGCCTCATTAATTGCTGCATATTTTGCTGATTTAATAAAAAGTATTTCAGCAATTCCTATTCTAATAATATTTTTAAATATATTTTGTTTTAACGAACCTTTTTTTGTAAACTTATTCAGGACAAAGTCAATCTGACCAAATTTTCTTAACACTGTTGTAATAATTAAGCGGCAAAATTTTCTATTTTTGATTTCTAAGTTATTAAATTTCTCTGATGAAGAAATAATTTGTTCAAAAGGTTTGTTGCTTTTAAGGATATCATTCAACAACTCTAAGGAAATTTTTCTTGCAGGGCTTATAGGATTTTTTTGTAGAGTCAAATTTAATAATTAATAAGTTGAAAAAAATACATTATGATTGATAATTAAATTATTAATACAATTAGGAAACGTATGATGGCAATAAAAAATTTTAATGCATCTAAAGAAAAGAAAAGTAGCAGTGATTCTAAAAAAAATAAAAAAATTTATCCTAATCAAATAAAAGAAGTTGGAGGTAGAAAGGGGCCTGAACCTACAAGGTATGGCGATTGGGAAAAAAATGGAAGATGCACAGATTTTTAATTTAAGATGGTTGAAATTAAATCCATTTTAAAGGTCAAATCTGCTATAAGAGCTTCATTTTCTATAAATAAAATTGCTACAGTACTACATACAGGTGATGAGGATAATGGTTCTATTTTATTAAAGATAAGAAGAAAAGATTCAAAATCTTGTCTACTTGGTAAATCTTTATCTGTTGATGGTAAATATTCATGGAGTTATATGTCTGGAAATATAGAAGAATGGTTTGAAGAAAATATTATCAATGAGAAAATTGATAACGAACTTAAAATTGATCCTGATTTATGGGTATTAGAATTAGAATCTGATACAATTTGGAACCCTCTTGAGATGGTTTAAAATTATGTTAAGTAAACAAAGGACATTTGAAATTTTAAATAAAGCAAAATATGGAGACACAGCGAGCCGTATTTTTGACATTTCATTAACTGTTTTAATTTTGGCTAATCTTACAGCTGTATGTTTGGAATCAGTTGAATCAATTAATAATAATTATAAAACTTATTTTATATATTTTGAGTATTTTTCAGTTATTATTTTTTCTGTTGAATATATTCTAAGAATATGGGTCCAATCTTTGAATTCTAACTCACCTGCAAAAACTCCCTTAGGAAGAAGGTTAAGGTATATTTTTAGTTTTACAGGAATAATTGACTTATTGGCTATTCTTCCAAGTTTACTGCCTTTATTTGCTGGAGGTTTGGATTTAAGGTGGTTAAGAGTACTTAGGATGGCAAGATTATTAAAAATGTCTCATTATTCGTCAGCTTTAGAGGATTTAATTACAACGGTATATGAAGAGCGAAGATCCCTTGGTGCAGCACTTTATCTTTTTTTAATTGCAATATTTCTTTCAAGTGCAATGCTTTATCTTGCTGAGAATAAAGTGCAACCCGAGTATTTTAGTTCAATTCCACAAACCATGTGGTGGTCTATAATAACTTTAACTACGGTTGGATATGGAGATGTTTCTCCAGTAACACCTCTAGGGCAAGTTTTTGGTGCAATAACAGCAGTAATGGGTGTGATGTCAGTTGCTCTTTTAACTGGTATTGTAGCCTCAGGATTTTCAAGTCAGATGACTAGGAGAAAGCAAATAGTTGAAGCTGAAATTGCGGATGCTTTAAGTGATGGAATAATTTCTGAAGAAGAAGAAAAACATATAGAGGAATTAAGAAAAAAACTTAATTTATCTGAAGAACATGTAAATTCAATTACAGAAATATTAAAGCATGAAAAGAAAGAAATTAAATAAATAAATTTAATTATTTCCTAGACACCTAAACCTGCTTGCGATACAAGATCAGCTATACTTTGTTCCTGTCTTGGTCCCATTAAGTGAGCGCCATGAACGCCTTTAATTTCTCTAAATTGCTCTAATAACTCTATACAAATCTTTTGGCCCTCAGCTTTCTCATTTTCAGCACTTTCTATCCTCTTTATTACTTTTTCGGGTATATTAACCCCAAATAAATTTGCATCCATCCATTTAGCACTTTTTGCTGAAGCTAATGGCCCTAGACCAACAATATAATATGCTTTTTCGGTAACTCCTGCATCATTTATAGCCTTCATATATTCTTTAAGAACATCAATATCAAAAGCGAATTGTGTTTGAAAAAAGTTTGCACCTGATGAAATTTTTGCAAGTAAACCAGAGGCATTAAAGTCCTTATCAGGTATCCTTGGGAGATCTGCAGCGCCTATAAATAATTCTGGTTTTGGATCAATTTTTCTTCCTGTTGGGAAAGTACCATCACTTTTCATTATGTGTGCAGTCTCCATTAATTGTTTACTATCAATATCATGAACTTTTTTTGAATCTGGCTGATCTCCAACTGTAATATCATCTCCATATAAGCAAAGTATGTTTGGAATTCCTAAAGCCCACCCACCTATCAAATCTCCTTGAATAGCAATCCTATTCCTATCTCTTGTAGTGAACTGCAGAACAGGTTCAATCCCGTTTTTAGCAAGAATAGCAGCCGTTGCTAATGCTGACATATGAGGTTTAGCACCAGCACCGTCAGTAACATTTACTGCATCAACTATATTTTTAAGGCATCCAGCTCTTTTTATTACACTCTCAGTGTCTGCAGCATCCGGTGGTGAAGTTTCAGCTGTGATTACAAATCTTTTATTTTCTAAGGCGAGTTTTAAATTACTTTTTGTAGTCATGAAATATATCCAATTAATTGGTGCGGCTGGAGGGACTTGAACC
This sequence comes from uncultured SAR116 cluster alpha proteobacterium, assembly GCA_902522415.1. Classification (GTDB taxonomy): domain Bacteria; phylum Pseudomonadota; class Alphaproteobacteria; order Puniceispirillales. The sequence continues at coordinate 58,210 of CABYVI010000004.1, forward strand.
CCCACGGCTTGCGCCACCAGAACCTAAATCTGGCGTGTCTACCAATTTCACCACAGCCGCAAAATGATTTAAATTGTTTTATCAACTATACTTGTTTATTGCAAAGTTATATTTATTAAAAAACAAATAAAATATTTTATTTGTTTTTTAATCTTTGCTAGAATCAAATAAAAATAAAAAACATATGGATGATTTTTCAAGAAAAGAGATAAGCATTGCTCCAATGATGAAGTGGACTGATAGGCATTGTAGGTTTTTTCATCGGCAATTTTCTAAAAAAATACTTTTATATACTGAAATGATACCAGCTAATGCTATAATTTTTGGAAACCCTGAAAAACTTTTAAAATTTAATTTTGAACAACATCCTGTTGCAGTTCAACTTGGTGGTTCTGATCCAAGTGTTTTAGCAAAAGCATCTAAAATTTGTGGTGATTATGGTTATGATGAAATAAATTTAAATGTTGGCTGTCCATCACCGAAGGTTAAAAAAGGTAGGTTTGGAGCCTGCTTGATGGCAGAGCCCAAACTGGTTAAGGAATGCATTGATAAAATGATCAATGAAGTCAGTGTCCCAGTCTCAGTAAAATGTAGAATTGGTATTGATGAAATGGATGAAATTTTAGGTTTAGACTATTTTATAGACACTATACTAGAATCCAAAATTTCTAAAATTATTATACATGCTAGAAAAGCATATTTAGACGGTCTTAATCCTAAGCAGAATAGAGATGTCCCTCCACTAAATTATAAAAGGGTAAAACTTTTGAAGAACAGACTAAAAGGGAAGGTAAAAATTATCGTAAATGGTGGTATTGATAATATTCATAAATCAAGAAAACTTTTAGGTTGGGCAGATGGTATTATGGTTGGAAGAGAGGCATATAAATCACCTTTATTTATTAACTCATTGAACAATATTTTGTTAAAATCAGAAAAAGATTTATCAATTTTAAGAGTAAATATTATTAATAAAATAATTAAGTATATTAATGATTCTTACAGGAATGATGTTAACTTTAAAATGCATCACATAACGAGGCATATGCTTGGGTTATATTACGGTCTTCCAGGAGGAAAAGTCTTCAGAAACAAACTTAATCAAATTGCTTCAACTCATAAAAATCCAAAAGAAATTTTATACTTAGTTGAAGAAATGGAAGAATATATAAAACAAAGAAATTCAATGGTTGCATAAGAAGTGAAAAATTATGGATAAACTAAATAATGATGAAAACCCTTTAAGAAAACAAATTTTAGAATTAGGCCCTTTAATCTTATTTTTTATCGGTAACTATTTTCTTGGAATTTTATGGGGAACAGGAATTTTAGTTATTGCAACAGTAATTTCTATTTCTATTTCTTGGTTGTTGGACAAGAAAATACCTATGATGGCTTCTTTTGGTTGTGCTGCAGTCGTATTTTTTGGATTATTGACTTTGATTTTTGACAGAGACGCAGCTCTTCAGACTAATTCTGAAATAGGTGTGTTTTTATTTATAAAAATTAAACCTACAGTTGTTAGTCTTATTATCGGAGTAGGTCTTATTAGTGCTAACTTTTTAGGATATAATCCTTTGAAAAGCATTATGTCTTCTGGTATTAAACTTTCGCCTAAAGGATGGCAATCATTAACTAGACTTTGGATATTAATGTTTTTATCTATGGCTTTAGCAAATGAAATAGCTTGGCGAAATTTGACAACTGACGACTGGGTTTCATTTAAGGCTTTTGGTATACCGATATTATCAATAATTTTTGCTGTCCTTTCCATTCCTGTCATAAGAAAATATAACCTTGAAGATGTTAAAAATTAATTTTCTGTCTTAAAGTAAAAAATTGTCTAAATATTTATATTTTATGTCGTTTAAAGAAAATTTTTTTTATATATTTATTCGAATGATAAACTATAATTTTTGTGAGTATTTAAAACATGACTGAAGAATTTGATGATGAAATAATTTTATCAGAATTAAATGATGAAGAACTTGTCCAGCAAATGCATGATGACTTGTATGATGGATTACAAGAAGAGGTTGTTGAAGGTGTTGAAATACTTTTAGAAAGGGGTTGGACCCCTTATAAAGTATTAACAGAAGCATTAGTGGCTGGAATGACTATTGTAGGAATTGACTTTAGAGATGGGATACTATTTGTTCCTGAAGTTCTAATGGCAGCTAATGCAATGAAAGCAGGAATGAAAATATTAAGACCACTTTTAGCAGAGACAGGCGCTCCTCAGGTTGGTAAAATGGTTATAGGAACCGTTAAGGGTGATATCCACGATATTGGAAAAAATTTAGTTTCAATGATGATGGAAGGTGCAGGTTTTGAAGTTATTGATATTGGTATTAACAATCCTGTTGAAAATTATTTAGAAGCGCTTGATGAGCATAAACCAAATATTTTAGGGATGTCAGCTTTATTGACTACAACAATGCCTTACATGAAAGTTGTAATCGATACAATGGTCGAAAAAGGCATAAGAGATGATTATATAATCTTAGTTGGAGGAGCGCCATTAAATGAGGAGTTCGCTGAGAGTGTTGGAGCTGATGCCTACTGTAGGGATGCTGCCGTTGCAGTTGAAACAGCAAAAAAACTTATCCATGAAAGCAAAGCATCGAATCAAGTTGCATAAATAAAAATGTTTAATTTTTATTAGTAAGTATGTCACAAATAATTACTGTATTTTGGAGAGATATACCAGCCCAAGTAATTGCTGAGGACGGTAGAGGAAGAAAAAGAAAACAAGTTAAACTTGAACTTGCAAAAAAATTTATTGTTGCTATTGATGCCGCCGCCATGAAAAGTGGTGCTGACGGATCAGATGACTATTTAAATGACTGGAGAAGATCTTTACCTGAAAAAATATCTGATAATTTAGATATTGAAGCAAACAAATTAAAAAAAGAAATTGAAGAAAAGTTTACCAATGAAACATTAAAAGAATTAATTTTAAATGGTGGTTATCAAAAAAAAGAGGATTAGTTGGACCTTAAGTAATAATTATGAACTAGTCGAAAATGAATATTAATTGGACGTTATTAGAACATTAAAATAATTTAACATCAGTATTTAATTTTAAAAATAAAATATTAAAAAATGCTCACAGAAAACCCTGTAAATATAATCAAAAATGTTGCAAAAAATTGGTCAATAGAGATAACGCCAAATGCAGCAAACAAAATTGATGACTTTTCGAAAATACTCAAAGAAAAAACTATCGTTAACGTTACATTTCTTCCTAATACAAATCTTTTAGAAACAATTGAAGTTAGTAGAAGATTATATGAAAGTGGGATGACCCCTGTGCCTCATATTTCTGCAAGAGCCATTCGAAATACAGATGAGCTTGATTATTTTGTTAAAAGCTTAACACAGAGCTGTGGTGTAAATGAAGTATTAGTAATTGCAGGAAGCTCTTCTTCACCAGCTGACAAGTTTAATGAAACGATGCAAATATTGAATTCAGGTATATTGGAAAAATATAATATTCAAAAAGTTGGTGTTGCAGGCCATCCAGAGGGGAGTCCTGATATAAGTGATGAATTAATAAATGAGTCCTTGAAAAGGAAGTATGAATGGTCTTTAAAGACAGAAATTCCAATATATATAGAAACACAATTTTTGTTTGAAGCAAAACCTGTTTTAGATTGGGAAAAGAATATTAGAGATCAAGGTATGAAAATACCAGTTCGTATTGGTGTGCCTGGGCCAGCAACTATTAAAACTTTATTTCAATTTGCTAAATCCTCTGGTATTGGGCCCTCAATGAGAATGATAACTAAGCAAGCAAAAAATATTTCAAAGTTATTTTTTATCCAAGCTCCAGATAAATATATTTATGATCTTGCTTTCGGGGTACACAATGATAAAAAGTGTACTATTGAACACCTTCATTTCTATCCTTTTGGTGGCTTTAAAAAAACAGCTTTATGGGCTACTAACCTTGAAAAAGGTGAATTTTCTTTGAACGATAAAGGTGGCTTTAAAATCCATGAGAATTAAAATATATAAAATTAGATACTTAAGAGGTCATATATGTCGAAAACTATAGTTTCATCAGATAAAAAGGAAGTAATTATAGGTTTTGAACAACCATTTTGTATAATCGGTGAGAGAATAAATCCTACTGGGCGCAAACTTATGGCTGAAGAAATGAAAAAAGGGGATTACACAAGAGTGCTTTCTGATGCAGAGGCACAAGTCAATGCGGGAGCTCATATGTTGGATGTTAATGCTGGTATTCCTCTAGCAGATGAGCCAGCAATTTTGGCTAAGAGTATTCAGTTAGTTCAGGATATTGTTGATGTACCTATTTCAATTGATAGCTCAATTGTTGAAGCCTTGGAAGCAGGTCTATCAGTTTATAAGGGGCGTCCATTAGTAAACTCCGTTACTGGAGAGGAAGAAAGATTGGAAGTTGTTCTTCCTTTAGTTAAAAAATATGATGCAGCAGTTGTTGCTATTTCAAATGATGAAACAGGAATATCAGAAGATCCAAATATTAGGTTTGAAGTAGCAAAAAAAATTGTAGAAAGAGCTGAAGATTACGGCATCAAAAGAGAGGACGTAGTTGTTGATCCTCTCGTAATGCCAGTGGGTGCAATTAATTCGGCTGGAATTGGAGTTTTCCAGTTAATTAAAAGACTAAGAGACGAACTCAAAGTTAATACAACATGTGGTGCTTCTAATATTTCTTTTGGTTTGCCTAATAGACATGGATTAAATTCATCATTTTTGGCAATGGCAATGGGTGCTGGTATGACTTCAGCTATAATGAATCCCCTTCACAGTGAAGAGGTTACTGCCATAAAAGGTGCAGATGTTATGATGGGTGTTGATCCAGAATGTAGAAGATGGATCAAAACTTTTAGAGAACCATCTGTAGAAAAAGAAAATGGCAATAATAGATCAAGACCGAGAAGACGAAGAAGATAGATTATTTTTTAAATGAAACTAAAACAAACTGAACACCTTAAAGATAGTAAAAAAAGTTTTAAGGTTTTCTTTGCGCCATCTGGTAAGCAAGCCTTAGTTGATGAAAATAAAACAGTTCTTGAGGTTGCCAGAAGCATTGGAGTAGATA